>JAWVWU010000086.1:0-7674 GCA_033723595.1 Marinobacter sp.
CTTGCCGCTGCGCAGTTCATTGAGCAGTACTTCCGCCACCTTGTGAAGGTCGGGAATGCCGCCCCGACCATAAAAATTGCGGACGTCCGCGATCGCATCCATCAGCGCAACCCCGTCACCGGGCAGGGGATCCAGTTTATATCGGTTGCGCACGGCGTCCGGATAGGCCGCCAGCAGATAATCGGCAGCGAACAGGGCCACGTCGTCAAATTCCAGCACGGCGCTGCGGATGGCTCCGGTGACCGCAAGCCGATAGCCGCAGGATTCCGGTGACAGTTTGGGCCAAAGAAAACCCGGCGTGTCGTAAAGCAGAATATTGTCCGGCAGCTTGATGATCTGCTGCGCTTTGGTGACCGCGGGTTCGTTGCCGGTTTTGGCGATTGGGCGGCCCGCCAGTGTGTTGATCAGTGTGGATTTGCCGACGTTGGGAATCCCCAGGATCATCACCCGCAATGCACTGCGTTCCAGGTTGCGGTGCGCTGTCATATCCCGTGCCAGGCGCAGAATATCGAGCGCCTCCGCTCGCTGGTTGTGCGTGAGGGTGATCGCCCGAACGCCTTTTTCCTGTTCCAGGTAATCGAGCCAGAGGCGAGTCACGGCCGGGTCTGCCAGATCCCTTTTATTGAGAATCTTGATGACCGGCGTATCCTGCCGGAGCGCAGGGACCAGCGGGTTCTCACTGCTGAAGGGAATGCGGGCGTCGACGACCTCAATGATGAGATCCATCTGCGGCATGACCTTTTTGATCTCCTTGCGGGCCTTGTGCATGTGGCCGGGAAACCAGTTGATCGCCATGGGGTTGTTCCTCCAGATCGCTGAATGGCGCCATTATGGACGTGAATGAATAAATTTTCACACAGCCTTGAAGCCCCGGGTGCCGCGATCTCACGCACGCCCGCGTGTGATATGTGTACAAAAACAGGGGGTATCGGGGTGAAACCGGGTATCGCTTTGATTTAGAGTGTACGCCCTGACGCAATCCAACTGACTTGTCCACCGATGGAGAGATCTATGAAGCTCAGTAAACTCTTTGGTATTGCCCTCATTGCCGTTGGCCTGAGTGCGCCCGCTTTTGCACAGCAAGCTGCGCCGGCTGGCAAGCCGGACCAGGTCGATCAACTGGCCCAGATGGTTGGCCTGTCGGATGACCAGCAGACAGAAATCCGGAGCATTCTCGATGAAATGCAGGGCAAAATCCGCGAGAAGCAAGCCAAAGCCCAGGCTCTGCAGCAGAAACTGCAGGATCAGATCAAGCCGGATTATGACGAAGATGTGATCCAGAAGGACTCCGAGAAACTGGGCGTACTGACGGGCGAGATGACCGCTCTGTCCACGCTGATGCAGGCGAAAGTCGACAAGGTTTTCACCCAGGAGCAGCGCGACAAACTGGAGCAGCGCATGAAGCAGATGCGTCAGCAAATGCAGCAGATGCAGCAGCAGCGCCAGATGCAGCAAGCGCCTGCCGCGCCTGAGTCAAAAGGCAACAAGGACAAGTAAGCAGCCGTCAGTCGGCTGTTCAGGAAAGCCGCCCCGGTCAGACCGGGGCGGCTTTTTTATGGCCGACCGGTGGCCGGTGCGGTTTCCGGACCCAGGGGTTTGACCATTACTATCAACCGTGGCAACAAGGTCAGTGCCCCCAGCAACGCCATCAGCATGGCAAAGCCGGTGAACAGCCCAAAGTAGATGGTCGGCATGAAGTTGGACAGGACCAGGATGGAAAAGCCGACCACAATGGTCAATGAGGTGTAGAACATCGCCCGCCCGATGCTGCCATGACAGCGATGCATGGTAGCGAGGTAATTGCCATCTTTGGCAAACTCCACTTGGAAGCGATGGATGTAGTGGATGGTGTCGTCCACGGCAATACCCACGGTAATGGCCGCCACGGTGATGGTCATCAGATCCAGGGGAATGCTCAACCAGCCCATCAGGCCCAGCACACTCGCTGCTGCCAGCAGATTGGGCGCGATGCCGATCAGCGCTAACTTGAGTGACCGGAACAGCACCAGAAACATCACCAGAATGGCGAGAAAGACCAGCCCGAGGGTTTTGATCTGCGAGTCGAAAAGGCTTTGCAGCATGTTGTCGTACATCACGGTCATGCCGGTCAGGGTCACGTTTTTATCCTTGAAGCCCATGTCATTGACCAGGTGATCGTGGATCCGATTGATCAGCTCATTCCGCTTCAGGTCCGGCGACGAGTCAATCAACCGCATACTGAACCGTGCTTCGTCGTGCTTTTCGGAGATGTAGGGCGACAGCAGGGTGTCCCGGAGATCGTCGGGAATAGCCTTTGGCACAAACGCCAGCTGGACGGCATTCAGGGGCTGTCCCTGATTAATTTGCGCGAACAGCTCGAGGGTGGTGGCAATGGACAGCACTTTGCCGGTCTCGGGCAGACTGTCGAGATAGGCCTGAACCTTCTTCAGGCGGGCCATTTTCTGATAGGTAAACCAGGTGTCGCGATGGCTCGTGGCGTCGCCGCAATCATCCACAAACGGATCGCAGCTCGACGATGACGCGTGCTGATTGCAGTCGCTGACGAACGGATCACACTGACCGGCGTCGCCGGATCCGGCCGCCTGCTTGCCTGTGTCCGGATCGGTAATCACCACATCCAGGGGCGTGGTGCCGCCGAGTTTGTGATCGATGGTGAGCATCCCCTGACTTATTTCCGTGCTGGATTTGAAATAGTCGATAAAACTGTTTTCAACCGACAGCCGGGTCATGCCAGCCAGGCTGGCACCTGCGATGAGCAGGCTGACGACCAGAATGGTGCCGCCGAAGCGTTCGGTCACGCGGGCAAAGAATCCGGTGAAGGCCGAGTTGTCGTCGCCTGAGCGGTGATCGGGCCGGGGTGGTATCAGGCTGAGCAGGGCCGGAAAAATCACGAAGGTAATGAGGAAGGCGAGGGACAGACCCAGTGTCATGATCCAGCCGAAATCAATGACCGGGCGGATGCCGCTGAGTGTCAGAGACCCAAAGGCAACAATGGTGGTAATGGCCATGTAAAAGCAGGGCTTGAGCATGCTGACGACAGTGTCGCGCATGATCGTCTGCGCCGGCGCGGCCGGCTGCTCGCGCTGCAACTCTCGATAGCGCACCATCAGATGGATGGTCATGGACAGCGTCATGATCAGCAGCAAGGCCACGAAATTGGACGAAATCACCGTGACCGGCCACTCCACCCAGCCCAGGTAGCCGATGACCAGCCACACGGTAAAGACACAACACGCCAGGGGGGCCGCCACCCAGCGCCACTGCCGGAAAATAAGCGCCAGGGTGATCAGCAGGAACGTGATGACACCGATACCGAAGGTCGACAGGTCACTCTTAATGAACCGGATCATGTCGGCCACAATCATCGGTACCCCGCCCAGGTGGAGGACGCCCTTGTCGCGGTATTTGTCCAGAATGCCCCGCACCTGCCCGATGGTGTGTTTCTGGCGGTCGTTGAGGGTTTCCTTGAGGCTGATGAATTCGTCGCTGACCTGGGATAACCGCTGTTGCTGGGCGTCTGTCAGGGTGCCAGAGCGTGCCTCAGCCCGGAGCTTGTTGCGTTCGTTTAGCAGGTCAAAGTAACGATCCGGCGTTGGCAGGTTCACCTGAATGGCCGTGGTGCCAGCATCTTCACTGAGCAGCAGGTTCGGATAGAGCGGGTTGTTGAGCAGCGACTGTCGTGCTGTGTCCAGGGGAACGTTGTCGTCATCCAGGCTGCGCAGTTCTGAATCCACGTTGTCCAGCGTCAGGTCGGGGCTGTACAGCAGCGGCACGTTGAGGATGCTGTTGGTGCTGCTGACCGCGTCGAGGTCCGCCAGTTCGTTTCTCAGATTGCGCAGGGTCTGGATCCCCCCGGGCGAGAATAGCGGTTGATCGGGCTTGAAGGTCACCACGAGAAAATTATCGGACGTCGCAAAGTGCCGGTTCATGGTCCGGTATTGCGCCAGTGCCTGGTCATTCTCCAGGACCAGGGATTCTGCAGAGGCGTCCAGCCGGAAGCGGTTCAGGTGAACGCTGGCGGCCGCGAGAATCAACAGGAATATAAGCAGGGTGATCAGGGGGTGGGCGAGAATGTAACGCTGGTAGTAGGAGGCGATGGCTCTCATGGATACTGCACCTGGCCGATGAACGATAAGTCAGGTGCAGTTTGCCACAGATGGGCCCGGAGATGGGCCTGGGCAGGTACACACCGGCAGGGACCCCGACCCCGGGAACCGGGCGCTGTTCAGTCGAGTACCTTGACGGGAATCTGTTGGGCATTCGCCGGCGGCACGTCCGGAACAACCAGTCCCAGGTTGTTCTTTTCGAACACCCGGTCGGCCCGGTAGCTTGAGCGGACCATCGGGCCGGAGGGCACTTCCATGAAGCCTTTGGCCAGTCCGATCTCGCGATAGCGATTGAATTCGTCCGGGGTGATGTAGGCTTCCACTGGCAGGTGGTTCGGTGTTGGGCGCAGATACTGACCCAGCGTCAGGATATCCACGCCGATGGCCCGCAGGTCATCCATTGTCGTGAGGATTTCCTCTTCGGTCTCACCGAGGCCGAGTATCAGGCTGGTCTTGGTCAGAACGTCCGGGCGGTGTTGCTTGGCATGGGCCAGCACACGAAGGGTTTTGTCATAGCCGGCACGCGGGTCCCGCACCCGTTCGGTGAGGCGACGAACGGTCTCGACGTTCTGAGCGAACACGTCCAGTCCGGAATCCACGACTTTTTCAACGTGAGGCATCACCGCGTCAAAATCCGGTGTCAGCGCCTCGACCGCCACCTGCGGCGTGCGAGCCTTGATCGCAGCAACGCAGGCCGCGTAATGCGCGGCACCACCGTCGTCAAGATCATCGCGGTCGACCGAAGTCAGTACAATGTAGCGCAGCCCCATCAGTTCGACGGACTTGGCGGTGTTCTCCGGCTCTTCCCGGTCCAGCCAGCCCTTGGGGTTGCCGGTATCCACGGCACAGAAACGACAGGCGCGTGTGCAGACGGAGCCCATGACCATGATGGTTGCGGTGCCATTGTTCCAGCATTCGCCAATGTTCGGGCAGTGCGATTCCTCACAGACCGTACTTAGGCGGTGTTCCTTGACGTTGCGCCGAACAGCGTCGTAACGCTCGCCACCGGGCATGCGCGCTCGCAGCCACGACGGCTTGCGTGTGATGGGGGCATCAGCGTGGCCGGATTTCTTCATGCCATCCTTGATGGCCGAGAACCCGTGCTCGTTGCGGAATTTCGCGCCGCTGGAAATGCGGGGTTTGGTGCTGTCGCTCATGGACGGCCGACTCTCATTGCGATGAAGGTAGACCTTCAAGGTTAAGGATTCGCCGACCGGTATACAAGGCTGATAGGGGTAAACACGGGGCCGCGCAGGGCCGACCTTGGTCGAACCCGCGCGGTGATACTCCAGGACGGAACCGGCTAGCCGACGGCGACATCCAGCGCCTGAGTGATATCGGCGATGATGTCGTCAATGTGTTCGATGCCGATGGACAGCCTGACCAGGTCCTCGCTCACACCGGCACTTTTCAGTTCGTCCGGGTTGAGCTGCCGGTGAGTGGTGGTCGCCGGATGACAGGCCAGTGACTTGGCATCGCCGATATTGACCAGCCGGTAAATCAGTTGCAGCGCATCGATGAACTTCGCGCCGTTGTCGCGCCCGCCCTTGATGCCGAAGCTCAGTATGCCGGAGGCCCGCCCGCCGCAGATTTTCTCGCAGGTCTGACGATAGGGACTGTCTTTGAGTGTGGCATAGTTCACCCAGTTCACCGCCGGGTGGTCGTTGAGGAAATTGGCCACCTTCTCGGCATTCTCGCAATGACGCTCCATGCGCAGGCCGAGGGTTTCCAGGCCCTGCATGATCTGGAACGCGTTAAACGGCGACAGCGCCGCCCCGGTATTGCGAAGCGGGACGACCCGGCACCGGCCGATAAAGGCCGCGGCCCCCAGGGCCTCTGTGTAGACCACACCGTGATAGGAGGGATCGGGCTCGTTGAGCATCGGGAACTTGGCCTTGTTGGCGGCCCAGTCAAACTTGCCGGAGTCTACGACAATGCCGGCGACGGTGGTGCCATGGCCGCCAATGTACTTGGTCAGCGAGTGCACCACGATGTCCGCGCCATGCTCAAACGGCCGGCACAGGAACGGCGTGGCGACGGTGTTGTCCACAATCAGCGGGATACCGTGCCGGTGTGCCACCTCGGCCCAGCGCGCAATGTCGACCACGTTACCGGCAGGGTTGCCGATGGACTCGCAGAACAATGCCCGGGTATTGTCATCGATGGCCTTGTCGAGGGCGTCAAAGTCATCGTGCGCCACAAAGCGGCAGTCGATACCCTGATTTGGCAGCGAATGGGCAAACAGGTTGTAGGTGCCGCCATACAGCTGGCCGGTGCTGACAATGTTGTTGCCGACCCGGCAGATGGTCTGAAGGGCGTAGGTAATAGCGGACATGCCGGAGGCCACCGCCAGGGCACCCACGCCGCCCTCCAGTTCGGTCATGCGTTCTTCCAGAACGGCGTTGGTCGGGTTCATGATACGGGTATAGATGTTGCCCTGAACCTTCAGGTCGAACAGGTCGGCGCCGTGCTGGGTGTCGTCAAAGGTATAGGATGTGGTCTGGTAAATTGGGGTGGTTGCCGCGTGGGTAGTCGGGTCCCCTTTGAAGCCTGCGTGCAGTGCCAGTGTCTCGAGTTTCATCGCAACAGTCCTTGCTGGTGAATGTGTTTTTGTTGGCTTTCGGACAGCGAGTATGCCATACCCGATGGGCGTGAGGCAGAGCGTCCGTCGATAAAATCACGTCGTTATCGGCCTGTCGCCCGGATCGGTTTCCTGCGGTCGGGATCGCCGCTCCGGAGATGGCCTTCCCGACCATGGGGTCGCTGTCAGGTCAGCGATAATATTTCCGGTGACTGGCCGGGGGAGCGTGGTATTCTGAGGTGACCCATGATCAGATAGCCTGTGAGAGGCCCCTCGATGCGTGCTTATCGTCGGTTTACCCCCTGGTTCCTGTCTGCCCTGTGTCTTGTTGTTTCCCTGAACGCCAGCGCGGCCTGCTCGGTCTCCATGCGCTGGAATGTCGACCCTCCGTTTTTCAGTTTTGATCCCCGGGACGGCGCCGTGTCCGGTCTGGATTACGAGCTCGCTGCTGCGGCGCTCGGGAGGCTCGGTTGCACTCTGACACTGGTTCGGGAGCCCTGGGCGAGGGCGGTGGTCAGTTTGCGTGACGGTCGCATCGATCTGATCACCAGTACCTACAAAACCGATCTGCGGGCTGATTTTGCGAACTTCTCGGAGGCATCGGCGTTTGTGTCGCCCAACGTTCTGTTTTTTCGTCGGGGTGAGTTCACCCAGTGGAAGATTTCAGAACTGTCGGATCTGGCACGGCTGGACTTCCGGGTGGGTAGCCAACTGGGCGTACGTTATGGCACCGACGTGGACTCGCTGCTGGACGAACTCAAACAGCGCAATAAAAGCCTGATGATTTCCAACCGCCAGTCACTCTGGAAAATGCTCAAGCGTAACAGAGTTGATGGGGTGATTGCCGATCTGGCGACGGGTAGCCTGGAAGCGCCTCAGATCGGTGGCCCAGAACTGGTCGACGACAACGTGGTGATGGTCTCGTCGGAGCCCGCCTACTTCGCGTTCTCCAAGCAGTCCGTCCCCAGAGACTTTGTCGAGCGATTC
>JAWVWU010000087.1:0-7632 GCA_033723595.1 Marinobacter sp.
TAGATCTTGTTCTGACCTTCTTTCATCCGGCCGACGTAGTCGTCCAGGCTGACGTTTTCGGTGCTCTCACCGGTGTGGGTGGAGGCGAAACGCAACAGTTTGGCAATTTTCTCGCGGTTGCCAAAGTCTTCCGCCGGGCCTTCCTTGAGAACGCTGCCGAACTCGTTCCAGAATTTCTGGTACGCCTCTGGGTCCTTGTTGCCCAGTTTGGCGAGCATGTCCAGCACCCGCTTGGTCAGGGCCGACTTGATGGTCTCGACCGTGCTGTCGTTTTGCAGGATTTCCCGCGACACGTTCAGGGACAGGTCGTTGGAGTCAATCACACCCTTGGTGAACCGCAGGAACAGTGGCAGGAACTGCTCGGCGTCGTCCATGATGAAGACCCGCTGAACGTATAGCTTCAGGCCACGGGGCGCTTCCCGGTTGTACAGGTCAAACGGGGCGCGACCCGGCACGTACAGCAGGCTGGTGTAGTCGAGTTTGCCCTCGACTTTGTTGTGGGACCAGGTCAGCGGGTCCTCGAAGTCGTGGGCGATGTGCTTGTAGAACTCTTTGTACTCCTCGTCCTTGATCTCGGTGCGGGGCAGCGTCCACAGGGCGGTCGCGTCGTTGACCGTTTCGTCCTCGCCCGGCTTGCCGTCTTCACCGGGCTCGCCCGCCATCACCACCGGGAACGAGATATGGTCGGAGTATTTCTTGACCAGGTTGCGCAGCCGGAAGCCGTTGGCAAATTCTTTTTCGGTGGACTTCAGGTGCAGCACGATTTTGGTACCGCGCGGTTCGTAGGTGACCGGCTCGATGGAAAACTCGCCCTCCCCGGCGGATTCCCAGTGCACGCCCTCTTCCGCCGGCGTGCCGGCGCGTCGGGTAAAGACTTCTACCCGGTCAGCAACGATAAACGCCGAATAGAAGCCGACGCCGAACTGACCGATCAGCTTGCTGTCTTTTTTCTGGTCGCCGGTGAGCTGGCCCAGGAATTCGGCGGTCCCGGAACGGGCGATGGTGCCCAGATTCTGCACCACGTCATCTCGGGTCATGCCGATGCCGTTGTCGGTCAGGGTGACCGTGTTGGCCTTTTCGTCAAACTCCAGGCGGATTTTCAGGTCGGGATCGTCTTCGAACAGGCCGTCGTCCTTCAGCGCCGCAAATCGCAGCTTGTCTTCCGCATCGGACGCATTGGATATCAGCTCGCGAAGGAAGATTTCCTTGTTGGAATACAGCGAGTTGATCATCAGGTGAAGCAGTTGCTTCACCTCGGTCTGAAAGCCGAGCGTTTCTTTCTGTGATTCGACCGTCATGGTTCGTTTCTCTCCTGACTGAAGGCGTTGTTAAGATCCGGTGCCCGACGCGAAGCCGGTCGCGGGGCACCGAATGGAATCAGTAGGAACAGGATGGGGGTCACTGACGGCTTTTCAAGGCCCGGCGACGTTCACCGATGCCGGTTTCAGTCGGTCAACAGGAAATGCGCACGGGCGGTGGCAATGGGCTGGCTTCGGGAGGTCTGCCAGGCCGTTACCATGACGTTGGCCACCCGGTTGCCCTGCCGGGTCAGCCGGCACTCGGCAAAGGTTTCCCGATCAAGACCCGCGCGCAGGTAGTCGAGGGAAAAATCAACGATTCGCGGCATGCGCTGGACGTCCTGGGACATCATCAGATAGATGGCTGCGGACAGTTCCATGAAGCCGCCGATCACGCCCCCGTGAATCGCGGGCAGGATCGGGTTACCCAGATTCTCCGGCTTGGGCGGCAACCGGAAGATCAGGTCGTCGCCGAACTTGTCGCATTTCAGCCCGATGTAACCGGCGTAAGGGATGCCGGCAATCAGCTTTGAGAAATCACCGCTGTCGTGGGTGTATTTCAGGATCTCGGGTGTGGTCATGCGCCCTCCCCGGTGATCAGGTCGCGATAACTTCTGGGCAGGGCGTTCTGGCCGACCCGCATGAAGGTGGCGACACAGTTGGCGATGGTCTCACCCGAATCCTGAAAGGCCTCGCAGCGAGTGAAGATGATGTTGCGCGTGATCCGGTAGGTCTCGGCCCGGGCATAGACCGGGCGGTCCGGTTCTGCCGGTCGCATATAATCCACCCGCAGATCGAGTGTCGGGCAAAGCTCGAACTCCGGCAGGGTGCACAGGATGACGCACCCGGAGGTGGTATCCATCAGCGTAGTGATCGCGCCGCCGTGGATGATGCGCGTGCGCGGGTCGCCGATCAGTTTGTCGTTGTAGGGCAGGCACAATGTCAGGTGCCCCTCACCGGCGGATTCGACGGCAAGGTCGAGTTCCCGGGCCTGGTTCAGGGTGCCGATAAACCGGCTGACCCGGCCTTCACGGTCCTGGTCGGTCAAGGTGTTGGTCTGCGTCACGGAAAGGGTCATTCCTCTGCTTTAATGGTTCAGCACTCTGGTGGTTGAGCCGCCCGCGGGACTCCCGTCGCCGGGACAGAGGGCCGATAATACCTGAACTGGCATCGGGCTCACCAGTGGCGATGGCATCGTGCCGCGGGCGAGCTTTGTTATATGATGAGGTGGTCGGGGGCCGGGCCGATGGACCCGGTGTTTCTATTCCGCGCCCGCCGTCCGCCGTGTATGACTGTCTTCAAGGAGCTTTGCCGTGACCATCATTGCCCGCCGTGTTCGATCCCCGTTACTGACCCTGCTGTGCCTGCTGCTGATCAGCGGCTGCGTGGTCAACCCGGTGACCGGCGAAAAACAGCTGTCACTGATCTCCGAAAGCCAGGAGCGGGCCATGGGGGCCGAGCAGTACGTGCCCACCCAGCAGACCCAGGGCGGCAAGTACTACGCCGACCCGGAGCTGACCCGCTATGTCCGCAGCGTTGGCCAGAAACTGGCTGCGGTCAGTGACCGCCCGGACCTGCCCTACGAGTTCGTGATTCTCAACAACGGTGTACCCAATGCCTGGGCGCTGCCGTCCGGCAAGATTGCAGTCAACCGGGGCCTGCTGACAGAGCTGGACAACGAAGCTCAGCTGGCGGCGGTGCTCGGCCATGAGATTACTCATGCGGCCGCCCGGCACAGCGTCCAGCAGATGCAGCAGGGCATGATTATCAACGCCGGCATGGCCGGACTCGGTATGGCGCTGACCGACAACGACTACGCCCGCATGATCATGGGAGGTGCCGCGCTCGGCAGTCAGATCGTGATGGCACGACACAGCCAGAGCGACGAGCTGGAGGCCGACCATTACGGAATACAGTACATGGTCAAAGCCGGTTACGACCCCGAGGCCGCAGTCGAGTTGCAGCGCACGTTTGTGAAGCTGTCGGAGGGGCAGCATAGCGGATTTATCGAGGGCCTGTTTGCCTCGCATCCGCCGTCACCCCAGCGGGTCGAGGCGAACCAGGCGATGGTGCAGAAACTCGGTAACCCGGGAGGCGAACTCGGCCGTGCCACCTACCAGAACAAACTTGCCTACCTGAAAAAACACATGCCGGCCTATACCGCCGAGCAGGAGGCGATCAAGAGCTACAAGGCCGGCAACAAGCAGGCGGCGCTCGACAAAATCAACGAAGCCATACGGATCGAGCCGAAAGAAGCGTCCTTCTACGCCCTCAGGGGCCGCCTCTACGAAGACCTGAAAGGGTCGGATTCGAGCCAGGCCCGTTCGGACTATGACAAAGCCGTATCGCTGTATCCCGAGATGTTCACGTATCGGCTGCAGCGGGGCCTCAACGCGTTTCAGCTTAATAACCTGAAGCAGGCGCGCCAGGATCTGACCGCCGCCAACGAGTCGGTTCCGACCTCAATTGCGTATCTGCGGCTGGGAGATATCGCGGTCAGGCAGAACCAGCGGCAGGAAGCCGTTGCCGACTACAGCCAGGCGGCCAGCGCGGATGGCGCCATTGCCGCCGAGGCTCAACGCAAACTGGCTGCGCTGAAATCCAGTCAGTAGCCGATCGATTCCGGCGGGCCGGCCGGCCCGGCTTGCAATCCCCTGCCAACCCTGCCCGCGCGCGCCGGTCGCTGCCGCGGGCGCGCGCTCGTGCCCGACAAAATTCAAGGATATCAGTCAGTCAGCGCGATAGGCCGAGGTGACGCCGAGCCCGCGTCAACAATCGCATTGACTTCTAGAGCAATAACTCTAAAAATTGAATTTCAACGAGTCGAATCGGGTGCACACTATGTTTGCCAGACAAATGAAACCCATGGCCCTACAAGCCCGGCGCCTGTATGTGACGGTCATGTTCCAGGTCATGGGGCGGGCCCTGCAGGCAGTCAGTGAAGTGGATGACGAGGTTCAGGCTGAAGCCAGGAGTCTGCCGGAGGGCTTCCTGTTTGAAATGATGGTGATGCCGGACGGCCCGCGGCTCATCGTCGAGCACACCGGTGGCGGAAAGCTGCATTACCACGGCACCAACGCGCCAAGACCGGTCGACCTGTCCATCCAGTTCAAGCACATCGCCCACGCGTTTCTGGTGCTGTCGTTCCAGGAAAAAACATCCGTGGCGTTTGCCAACGACCGCATGCTGGTGGATGGCGACATCAGTTTTGCCGTGCGGATGACCCGCGTCCTGAACCGCCTGGAAGCGTTCATCCTGCCCCGGCTGATTGCCGACCGGGCCGTCAAGGAGTACCCGAAAAGTCTGCACCTGCCGGAAAAAGTGATCAGCGCGGCACGAATTTATCTGAACGTGGCCAACCAATTTGTTGAGACGGTGAGAGCATCATGAGCAAGAGCTATTACGAATTTTTCTGCCCGGTCAAAGTCATCGCCGGCAAAGCCGCCCTGGAGCATATCCCCTACGAACTGACCGGTCTCGCTGCCAAGCGCCCTATGATCATCACGGACAAGGGCGTGCGCAAGGCGGGCCTGCTCGAGCCGGTGATTACCGCCTGTGAAGAGAGCGGTCTGAAGATTGTATCGATCTATGACGATGTACCGCCGGATTCGTCCACGACGGTTGTCCGGGACATCACCGCGATCTACCGGTCCGAAAAATGCGATTCCATCATAGCCGTCGGCGGCGGGTCCGCGATCGATACCGCCAAGGCGGTGAATATTCTGGTTTCCGAAGGCGGTGACGACATCAGCAAATACGTCGGTGCCGGGGTCCTGAAGCACCCGCTGAAGCCGTTCTTCGTCGTGCCGACAACGGCCGGTACCGGTTCGGAAGTCACCGCCGTCGCGGTGATTGCGGACACCGAGAAATCCGTCAAGCTGCCGTTCACCTCGTCGTTTCTGCTGCCCAATGCGGCCATTATCGACCCCCGGATGACGGTGACGCTGCCGCCACACATTACGGCCGCAACGGCAATGGACGCCCTGACCCACGCCACCGAAGCGTTTACCGGCCTGGCCAAGAACCCCCTCAGTGATGCCTACGCCACCGCGGCCATTCGTAAAATCAACCAGTCGCTGCTCACGGTCATGGACAACCCCGATGACACGGACGGACGGCTTGAACTGGCCCAGGCCTCCACCATGGCCGGCATCGCTTTTTCCAACTCCATGGTCGGACTGGTTCACGCGCTCGGGCACGCAACGGGGGCCCTGTGCCACTTGCCACACGGCCTGTGCATGAGCCTGTACCTGCCGTACGTACTGGAATACAACCTGGAGAGCATCCGCGAGCCGCTGAGCGATCTGCTGCTCTACCTCGACGGTGCCGATGCCTACGCCGTCACTCCGGCCAACCGTCGTGCGGAGGCATCGATTACGGCTATCCGGCGTTTGCGGGATGCGCTGTACAAGAAATGCAAATTGCCCCGCACGCTCAAAGAAACCGGCAAGGTTCGTGAAGATCAGCTGGACGCCATTGCCGCCATGGCACTGGACGACGGCTCTATTATCTTTAATCCAAAGGAAGTGACCCTTGACGATGCGCGTGCCGTACTCCGGCGCGCCTGGGCCTGAGCAGGCTACCGCGACCTAGCCGTTGACGACGGGCACCGCTGGGCGGGTGCCCGTTTCTGATCAGAATTTGTCTGAGGAAAAGATTGAAAGCCGATGAAAAAACGGTAACAATCTGCTCGTTTAATAACCGCTCAGGACGATGTGCAACAAGGACCAGCTGGGCAAAGCTGGCGTGTCAGGGCTTTCGATCAGCCCGCAGGGAAGCATCATCCGCGGACTGAGCCCACCTCTCATACCGGTGGCGCCCATGCCAGAGCAGCGCCAGAAACACCGGTCCGGTCGTTTTCAGAGTTCCAGCACCTATGCCCCGACTGCCCTGTTTTCCAGCCAGATCCATCGCCCCTGTTCTGTGCGCACTTCTGCTACCGTGGCTGGCCATGACGAGCAGTGCAGGCCCGGAAGCGAGGACTGACAAGCCGGTCTTTCGCCTCAACGTTTCCCCCAACGGCTACCCGCCGTACCTGATTGTCAGTGATGACAACCGCTACTCCGGTATTGTCTGGGACGTGGTCAATCGCATCGCCGGCGAACTGAATTACCGGGTTGTGGCGCGGAAGATCCCCCGCAAACGGGTCGATACTATGCTCCTGGATGGCTACATCGACGGCACACCCCGGGCGATCCAATGGACCGACAATCCGGAGCGGTTCACCTTCACCCAGCCCATCGTGCGTATTCGGGAGGTGTTCTTCTACCCGGCCAAGGCAGACTTCCATTACGAGCATCCAGAGGATCTGAGGTCCCGCACCATCATCACACACCTGGGCTACCACTACCCGGAGGTGGCGAACGAGTTCAACTCCGGCAAAGCACGCCGCTTTGATGTTTCGAATGACCGTGACATGTTCAGCTTTCTGATTCAGGGCAATGAATTCGACGCGGCCATCGCGGACCTGTCGGTCGGGCAATGGATTATCCGCCAGAACAACTGGCGGGATCAGTTGAAGTCCACGCCGGTCAGCATCAGCGATTTCGGCTACCGGCTGATGCTCCGCCATGACTGGAAGCCGTTCGCCGACGCCTTCAACCGCAAGCTCGCCGACCTCAAGGCATCCGGCGAACTCGAGCAGATACTGGATCGCTATCGCTGATCGAAAAGCAGCGCCCGGCGCCTACTCGAGTCGACGCAACAACAGCATGGGCGAGACCCGCAGCACCGGGCCCAACTGCCAGCGACCCAGTATCGCCAGCAACGCGGCACTGATCAGCGGGAGCGGCAGGATCACCGTCCAGTGCCAGCGGAATACCCCTTCAAACAGGCGGAATTGCAGCGCCCACACCGCGGCTTCTGCCGCCATCACGCCCAGCACGCCGGCAAACAGGCCCAGCAAGGCAAACTCCATGACCGTACTGCCGACCAGCAGGGACTGCCGGGCACCCAGCGTCCGCATCAGCGCGCCCTCGCGCTGACGGGACTGCAGGGTCGCGCTGACAACGGCCGCCATCACCGTGACCGCCGCTGCCAGGATCAGCAGCAGGATGGTTTCGATGGCCTGGGTTACCTGGGTAATGATGGTCCGGATACGATCAATGATGTGCCCCACTGACAGCACCGAGATGGTCGGGAATCGCCGCGAGAACTCATTGAGCACCTGATCCCGGGATGGCGGCAGGTAGAAACTGGTTATCCAGGTGGCCGGCATGGCCTCGAGTGCTCCGCCGGGCGGGAACGCCATGTAGAAGTTGGGTTTCATGCTGTCCCACTGCACCGTGCGTATGCTGGTGACCGGCTCGCTGATGTGCTGTGAGCCAATGGTGAA
>JAWVWU010000088.1:0-7567 GCA_033723595.1 Marinobacter sp.
AACGCATGTAGACATCGGCCTCGTACTGATAGGGAGACCGGAACGGCGTCAGCACAAAATCGAAGACCAGAAAGAAAAAGCCGACCGACAGCCAGGCAATGATCAGGGTGCTGATTGTATTGGCCTGCACTTCCGGATTGGCATTGACGAAGGTTTGCATCGGGGGTAGCAGTTCGCCCACCATGACCACGGGATTGAAACTGGCCATCACCAGGGGAACCCAGAACGCGATGAACAGCGGGAAAAAGCCGAAGGACCAGAGTACCCGGCGCAGCGCGTAGATAGCCAGCGCGCGCCAGTATCGACGACGCAGCTCAGGCACTTTACGGATGTCCCTGAGGAACTGGCGACGCCGCGCCCAATAAGCCGCAGCGGCCGGGTTCTGTTCAATCGCGGAGGGCTGGAATGCGCTCCCGGGGATCGATGGGCTGTCGCTGATCTGGGGACTCATGGTAGTCGGTTTTCCTCGGCCCGGAGTATGTTCACTGGAACGTTCATGTTATCCGCCCTTGACGGCGATAGCTGCATGATAATCGATACAACGTGTTAACCTACAGGCAACGTCTGGAATTCGACTGCGGCACGCACGGGGTGCCGGCTGCAGGCCTTTAACACCGGTTCCGGAATTTTCCCATTGCGAACGACAGGATATCTGAATGACAGCTGGCAGTGAAAACGGGGTCCACCCGGCGTTTGAAGCTTTACGCAGTCACCGCATCGACACACTGAATGTTACCGTCGAGGAGTACCGCCACCGGCGGACCGGAGCCCGTCACCTGCACATGGCTGCAGACAACGACGAGAACGTGTTTTTTGTTGCCCTGCGTACCTTTCCGATGGACTCCACCGGTGTTGCTCACATTCTCGAGCACACCGCGCTGTGCGGCAGTGAAAAGTTTCCGGTGAGAGATCCGTTTTTCATGATGATCCGGCGGTCCCTGAATACCTTCATGAACGCCTTTACCAGCAGCGACTGGACTGCGTACCCGTTTGCCAGCAAGAACCGCAAGGACTTTGACAACCTGCTGTCTGTTTACCTCGACTCGGTCTTCTTCTCCAAGCTTGATCCCCTGGACTTTGCCCAGGAAGGGCATCGCCTTGAATTCGAGAAGCCGGATGATCCGGAATCACCCCTGGTCTACCGCGGTGTCGTCTACAACGAGATGAAAGGGGCGATGAGTTCGCCGACGTCGCAGCTTTGGCAGACGTTGTCGAGCCATCTGTTCGGAACCACCACCTATCACTACAACAGCGGTGGCGAGCCCGACCACATTGTTGATCTGGAATACGACGAGCTGGTTCGGTTCTACCGGCATCATTACCACCCCAGCAACGCCTTCTTCGCCACCTATGGCAATATTCCGGCCAGCGAGCATCATGACCGTTTCGAGTCGCTGGCGCTGTCGCGCTTTGAGCGCCAGGACATTGAGCTGCCCGTTCATGATGAAAAACGCCTGTTTGCGCCGGTACGGGTTGATCAGGCCTACGCGGTCAGTGAGGGTGAGTCGGTCGAGCACAAGACTCACATCGTGATGGGCTGGCTACTGGGCCACAGCTTTGACTTGCAGGCCAATCTGGAAGGTCACCTGATGGCCAGTGTGTTGTTGGAAAACAGTGCCTCGCCGCTGATGCGTGCTCTGGAGACCACGGAGCTGGGTCATTCACCGTCACCGTTGTGCGGTCTGGAGGATTCCAACCGTGAGATGACTTTTGTCTGTGGTATCGAAGGCAGCGAGCCAGGCCAGCATGACGCGCTGGAAACGCTGATCGAGTCTGTCCTTGAGGAGGTTGTTGAGGCCGGGGTCAGTCAGGAGCGGCTTGAAGCCATTCTCCATCAGCTGGAGCTGCACCAGCGTGAAATTGCGGGCGATCAGTTCCCCTACGGTCTGCAGTTGATCATGAGTGCTATCTCGCCAATGGTTCATGGTGGCGACCCGGTCGCGCTGTTGGATCTGGAACCGGTGCTGGCTGACATGCGTGAAAAGATCAAGGATCCCGACTATATCCCTGACCTGATCCGCCGCAACCTGCTGGACAATCCGCACCGGGTGACGCTGACGTTACGTCCCGATGATCAATTGGAGCAGCGCCGCCAGGCCGCGATCCGGGAAGCACTGGCGCGTCGTAAAGCTGCGCTGACCGATGAAGAAACGGCGGCCATAGTGGCTCGCGCCCGGTCGCTGGAAGAGCGCCAGACCCGCAAGGACGATGACTCGATTCTGCCGAAGGTCGACCTGTCCGATGTGCCGCTGAGTCTGCCTGAACCCGAAGCCCGGTTCGCGGGCGAATTTCCGGCCACGCTCTACGCCCGAGGCACGAACGGACTGGTCTACGAACAGGTCGTTGTTCCGCTGCCGCCGTTGACTGAAGAGGAACTGCTGTTACTGCCGCTGTATACCACCTGCCTGACCGAAGTGGGATGTGGTGACCTTGATTACCTTCAAGTGCAGGACCGGATCTCCGCGGAATCCGGCGGCCTGACTGCGTTCTCGTCGGCGCGTGGCAAGATTGACGATGTTCAGGATCTGTCCGGTTATCTGGTGCTCAATGGCAAGGCCCTGGCACGCAACCGGGATGCGCTGACCCGCCTGATGAAGGATGTGTTTGTCGGCGCCCGGTTTGATGAGCAGGAGCGCGTGCGCGAGCTGATTGCCCAGATCCGGTCACGTCGTGAGCAGTCGGTCACCGGTAGTGGGCACGCGCTCGCCATGGGTGCCGCCAGCCAGGGCCTGAGCCCCGGTTCCTGGTTGGCGTTCCGGTTGGGCGGGCTGGCTGCGATTCGCGGGCTGAAAGCGCTCGATGACGCACTCAATGATCCGGCGGAGCTCAGTCGTCTCTGTCAGCGGCTGGCTGCCCTTCATGCCCGGTTCCAGGAGCAGGCCCGGCAGTTTCTGGTCATTGGCGATGATGAGCATCTCGACCCGATGGTTGGCGATCTGCGGGCGGCCTGGCCAGATTCGGGCACAGGCGGTGGCGATCCCTGGAAACTGACACCGGTCAGTTACAGCGTCCGCCAGGCCTGGCTGACCTCAACCCAGGTCAATTTCTGCGCCAAGGCCTACAGCACCGTCCCTGTCGATCACCCGGATGCGGCAGCATTGACCGTGCTGGGTGGTTTTCTGCGCAATGGCTTCCTGCACCGGGCCATCCGGGAAAAAGGCGGCGCCTATGGCGGTGGTGCGGGGCAGGACAGCGTGAACGGCACGTTCCGCTTTTTCTCCTATCGTGATCCGCGTCTGGCCGATACGCTGGCCGACTTTGACGCAGCACTGGATTGGTTGCAGACCACCGAACATGACCCACAGGAGTTGGAGGAATCCATCCTGGGCGTGATCGGGCAACTGGACAAGCCGCGATCTCCGGCCGGAGAAGCGCGTCACGCCTTCCAGAATCGCTTGTTTGGTCGCAGTGCTGAACAGGAAGCCCGTTTCCGGGCCCGGGTGTTGGCGGTCACACTCGATGATCTCAAACGCGTGGCGTCGCAATGGCTGGTGCCGGACACCGCCAGTGTGGCGGTGATCACCAGCCCGGACAACCGGGCCGAGGTCGAACGTCTGGGGTTGACCACCGAAGAGCTCTGATCGATCGCTGGATCGACCAGGCCGGAGCCGGACGCGCCTGAGCTCGTCCGGACCGCATCAACGGTTCCGCTTGAGCCCGGTGGTCACCATGATCCGGGTGGAGATTTCCTCAACGGATGACGTGGTCGTGTTCATATAGGGAATCCGTTCACGACGGTACATCAATTCAATCTCTTCCACTTCGTGCATGCACTGCTTTACCGAGGAGTAGCGGGAGTTGGGCCGGCGCTCGTTACGAATGGTCGCCAGACGTTCCGGATCAATGGTCAGGCCAAAGATCTTTTCCCGATGCGGACGCAGCGCTTCGGGCAACTGCTGGTCCAGCAGGTCTTCTTCGGTAATCGGGTAGTTGGCCGCCTTGATGCCGTACTGGAGCGCAAGGTAGATGCAGGTGGGCGTCTTGCCGCTGCGGGACGCGCCCACGAGAATCAGGTCGGCCTCGCTGTAATGGCGGGTGCGGGCACCGTCGTCGTTGTCCAGGGCAAAATTGACCGCGTGTATGCGTCGTTCGTAATTGCTCTCGTTGCTGATGGCGTGGGATCGTCCTACCGTATAGGAGGAGGAAGCGCTCAGCTCGGTCTCCAGTGGTTGCAGGAAGGTGCCGAAGATGTCCACCATGAAGCCGTTTGCCTGGCTGATGACGCCGCGGATTTCGTTGTTGACGATGGTGTCGAAGACCAGTGGTTTCTCACCGTCCGTCGCCGTGGCGAGGTTGATGCGCTCGACCAGTTCCGAAGCCTTGTCCATGTCATCGACATACGGGACGGTAACCCGTTCAAATTCAATCTGTTCAAACTGGGCCAGCAGGCTGTTTCCGAGTGCTTCTGCCGTCAGGCCGGTGCCGTCGGAAATAAAAAAAACCGTGCGCTTCATGGTTGAGTGTTCGCTCCCTAGGTAATCGTTGCAGGTTACAGTATCATACGGGGCAAATTCGAGGGCTGCCCTGACCGAAAAGCGCATAATGTGTACGGCGGGTAACTGGTGATAGGCGTTTCATGTTCGATATGATCCTGCCCTCTGCCTCACAGAATCAAGGGAGATGTGCTTTGGAAGATTACATTATCTGGTTTGAAAACCTGGGAATGTCTGACGTTGACCGGGTTGGCGGCAAGAACGCCTCTCTGGGTGAAATGATCAGTAATCTCGCCAACGCAGGTGTCACGGTGCCGGGTGGTTTTGCCACCACTGCTTTCGCTTACCGTGAGTTTCTGGCCAAGGACGGACTGAAAGAACGGATTGATGACGCGCTCGACGCACTCGATGTCAACGATGTCAACGAGCTGGCGCGTGTGGGCGCCCAGATTCGCCAGTGGGTTATCGATACCCCGCTGCCCGCGCCGCTGGACGACGCGCTCGAGAAGTCCTACGCCCAGCTGCGCAAGGACAACCCGAACATGGCGGTTGCTGTGCGCTCGTCGGCCACGGCGGAGGATCTGCCGGATGCGTCATTCGCAGGTCAGCAGGAAACCTTCCTGAATATTGTGGGGCTGGATCAGGTCAAAACCGCCGTCAAGGAAGTCTTTGCGTCTCTGTTCAACGATCGCGCGATCTCCTACCGGGTTCATCACGGCTTTGATCACAAGCTGGTGGCGCTGTCCGCGGGTATCCAGAAGATGGTTCGCAGTGAGACCGCTGCCAGCGGTGTCATGTTTACACTCGATACCGAATCCGGTTTCCGCGATGTGGTGTTTGTCACGGCTTCTTATGGTCTGGGTGAAACGGTTGTGCAGGGTGCGGTGAACCCGGATGAGTTCTATGTTCACAAACCGACCCTGGACGCCGGGCGCCCCGCTGTTCTGCGCCGCAATCTGGGGAGCAAGGCCATCAAGATGGTTTATGCCGGCAAGCAGGAAGCCGGCAGTTCGGTTGATACGGTCAAGGTCGATCAGGCCGATCGTAACCGCTTCTGCATCAACGATGCGGAGGTCTCCGAACTGGCCAAGCAGGCAATGATCATCGAGACCCATTATCAGCGCCCGATGGACATCGAGTGGGCCAAAGACGGTGACGACGGTCGGATCTACATTGTGCAGGCCCGCCCGGAAACCGTGAAAAGCCGCGTGTCAGCCAATGTCATGGAGCGCTACCTGCTGAAAGAGCAGGGTACGGTGATCGTAGAGGGTCGCAGTATCGGTCACAAAATCGGCAGCGGTCCGGTAAAGGTCATCACCAGCATCAACGAGATGGATCGGGTACAGGCCGGCGATGTCCTGGTGACCGACATGACGGATCCGGACTGGGAACCGGTCATGAAACGCGCCTCCGCTATTGTCACCGATCGTGGCGGGCGTACCTGCCACGCGGCGATCATCGCACGCGAGCTCGGTATTCCGGCGGTCGTCGGCTGCGGCAACGCGACGGATATCCTGACAGAAAATCAGGAGGTGACGGTCTCCTGTGCCGAAGGCGATACCGGTCTGATTTATGAGGGTAGCCTGGATTTCGAATTGAAAGAGAACACCGTGGAGTCGATGCCGGCGATTCCGTTCAAAATCATGATGAACGTGGGCAACCCGGATCGGGCGTTTGATTTCCGCTCGCTGCCCAACGAAGGCGTTGGCCTGGCACGGCTGGAGTTCATCATCAATCGGATGATCGGCGTTCACCCGAAGGCGCTACTCAATTTTGACGGTCTGCCGCAGGATATCCGCCAGACCGTTGAAAAACGGATTTCGGGTTACAGCTCGCCGGTCGATTTTTACGTGGACAAGCTGGTGGAAGGCATTTCCACGTTGGCGGCGGCGTTTACGCCCAAGAAAGTGATCGTGCGACTGTCGGACTTCAAGTCAAACGAATACGCCAACCTGATCGGCGGCACCCTTTACGAGCCTGACGAAGAAAACCCGATGCTCGGCTTCCGCGGTGCATCGCGTTATATCTCCGAAACTTTCCGCGACTGCTTCGAGCTTGAGTGTCGGGCGCTGAAGAAAGTGCGTGAGGAAATGGGGTTTGAAAACGTTGAGATCATGGTGCCGTTTGTGCGCACCGTGGGTGAGGCACGGCAGGTGGTTGATCTGCTGGCGGAGAATGGCCTGAAGCGTGGCGACAACGGGCTGCGGGTGATCATGATGTGCGAGCTGCCAGCCAATGCGCTGCTTGCAGATGAGTTCCTGGAGTCGTTTGATGGCTTCTCCATCGGCTCCAACGATCTGACCCAGCTCACTCTCGGGCTGGACCGCGACTCCGGCATTGTGGCGCACCTGTTTGACGAGCGGAATGAGGCGGTCAAAAAGCTCCTGTCCAATGCCATCCAGGCCTGTAAGAAAGCGAACAAATACATTGGCATCTGTGGCCAGGGACCGTCGGACCACCCGGACCTGGCCAAATGGCTGATGGATCAGGGAATCGACAGCGTGTCCCTCAATCCGGACTCTGTCCTCGACACCTGGTTCTTCCTCGCGGATGAGCCGGTCGAATAGTCCTTCCCGGAGAGTGCCGGCGTCGTCTTACAGAGCCGCCGGCCTGTTCACATGCCAGGCTGCGGCCACCGTCTGAAACGGCCGGGCAAGCACCCGTGACGACCTGAGTGAAAGAAACAGGAGAGCAAACATGCCCATCGTAACGCCCGATCTATGCGACGATTATCCGGACCTTCTCGTGGTGGAACCGGGGTTCCAGAATTTTGGCGGCATCGATGCCTTTGGTGGTGAGATCGTGACCGTTAAATGTTTTGAGGACAATTCCATCGTCAAGGAGCAGGTCGCCACTCCCGGCAATGGGCGGGTCATGGTGGTTGACGGCGGCGGTTCCCGGAGAGCCGCGTTGCTCGGTGATATGCTCGCCGAAAAAGCAGCCAGCAACGGTTGGGCCGGTCTGGTCATTAACGGCTGCATCCGCGATGTGGACGTCATTCGCCAGACCGCGCTGGGCGTGCAGGCGTTGGCCACTCATCCTCGTAAAACGGAGAAACGTGGCGTGGGAGACCTCAACGTTCCTGTCAGCTTCGGTGGCGTCACCTTTCATCCGGGGCACTACATTTACGCCGA
>JAWVWU010000089.1:0-7529 GCA_033723595.1 Marinobacter sp.
AGGCACTTTCGGTGGTAACATCGACGGCTGGGGACTTGACGCGGGAGGCTGTCAGGATCTTAGTGGTGGCGTTAACCACCCCTGCTGGAACGGACTCGCAGACCTGGCTGACAACATGCTCTTCAACTTCACCTTTGCGACCGGGGTGGCGAATCACACCGATTCACCGCACCTGAAGGTCCGTTTCCTGGACGCTCAGGGCAACAAGGAAGGCAGCTTGCTGTCCATGGACCTGCCCAGTGTAGAAGTTCCGGAGCCCGGCTCTGTGGCTCTGCTTGGCCTGGGTCTGGTTGCCCTGATTGGACTCCGTCGGAAACACGGCTAACGACCAGACCTCGTACGCCCGTAATCAAAAACCCGCCATTCATGGCGGGTTTTTTATGTATCTGACCAGAGAACCTCAGATGACGGGCATCACCGATGAGCCACCGCCAGCAGGCCTCCGAACCCCATGAACATGCCCGCCGCGATCCGGTTGACCAGCCGACCGCCGCGTTCGGACGTCAGCCAGCCCTGCGCGCGTCTGGCACACAGCGCATACCCACAATGAATAACCACCACCAGGGTCGCGTAGGTCATCACCAGCGCACTGAACTGAAGCGCGTAGTTCCGGCCAGGAGCCATGAACTGGGGCAGGACCGACAGGAAGAAAAACACCGCTTTGGGGTTGGTCAGCTGCATGACAAACGCGTCCCGGAAACACCGCCTAAACCCGCCGGCGCGGGATTGGGCGTCAGCGAACGCCAGCGCCGGTGCGCGCCAGAGACGGATACCCAGATAGATGAGATAACCGGCACCCAGGAACTTGAGGATGGTAAACGCCTGTGCCGAGGTGGCCAGCAACACCCCCAGACTGGTGGCAGAGACACCGGCGACTATCAACGTGCTGGTGGCAATACCCAGAATGCCCCCGAACGTACTGAGCCGGTCATAACGCAGGGCGTTGGACAAGGTCATCACCACCCCGGGACCCGGACTGCAGACGGTGGCCGTCGCTACCAACAAAAACAACCAGTAAAAGTGCATGCGAGTTTCCTTTCAGCGTGGCCGGGCAGGCACCTGAAATGGCTCGTCCTGGCCCGAGCGTCAGTCGAAGATCTTGCCCGGATTCATGATGCCGTTGGGATCGAACACCCGCTTGATGCCACGCAGATAGTCGATCTCGACGGCGCTGCGGGTGTACTCGAGGTACGCCTTCTTGGTCATGCCAACCCCGTGTTCGGCCGATACACTGCCGCGGTGACGTTCAACGATCTCGAACACCCAGCGGTTGACCTGCTGACATTTCTCAAAAAAGTCCTCCTTGGCCAGGGTCTCGGGCTTGAGGATATTCAGGTGCAGGTTGCCATCGCCAATGTGACCAAACCAGATGATTTCGAAATCCGGGTAATGCTCGGTCACCACCGCATCGATCTCCTGAAGGAATGCGGGGACCTTCGAAACCACCACTGAAATGTCGTTCTTGTAGGGCGTTCGGGGGGCAATGGACTCGGATATCCGTTCCCGGAGCTGCCACAGGTTGCGGGCCTGGGTTTCACTCTGGCTGATCACACCGTCCAGCACCCAGCCGTTCTCCATGCACTGCTCGAACAGGCTCATGGCATCGTCCATCACGCCCTCCGAGACAGCTTCAAACTCCAGCAGGGCGTAGTACGGCGCTTCGGTCTCGAACGGCGCCTGAACCTGGCCGTGCGCGAGCACGTGCTGCATGGCCTGGTGGGAAAAGAACTCGTAAGCGGTCAGGTCGATTTTATTCTGGAAGGTCTGCAGCACATCCATGGTATTGGTCAGGTCGTTCAACCCCAGTACCAGCACCGTCAGGTTTTCTGGCTGCCGTGCCAGCTTCATGGTCGCTTCGGTGATGAACCCCAGGGTGCCTTCGGCGCCGATAAACAGATGCCGTAAATCATAGCCGGTGTTGTTCTTCGCCAGATCCTTGTTCAGTTCAAGGATATCGCCCTTGCCGGTGACCACGGTCAGGCCGGCTACCCAGTCGCGACTCATACCGTAGCGGATCACCTTGATGCCACCGGCGTTGGTGGACAGATTGCCACCCAGTTGACTGGAGCCTGCCGAGGCAAAGTCCACCGGGTAGCACAGTCCGTTCTCCTCGGCGAAGTTCTGAAGCTGTTCAGTGACCACGCCTGCCTGGCAGCGAACCAGGCGATCACTGGCATTGAAATCCAGAACCCGGTTCATCAGCTCGAAGGCCACCACAACTTCACCGTTGGCGGCGACGGCGCCGGCGCTCAGCCCGGTGCGCCCTCCCGACGGCACCAGCGCAACCCGGTGCTCGTTGGCAAAGTGCACCAGCGCCTGGACCTGTTCCGTACTGCGGGGCAACACGATGGCCAGCGGCCGCGGCGGATAGATCTTGGTCCAGTCCTTGCCGTAATTGTCCAGATCGTCAGGATCGGTCAGGACTTTAAGAGGCGCAGAATCGCCGCTCGTCAGTGTCTTCAGAGCAGAAATGATCTCGTCAGGGGTCATGAAATATCCGGTCTCATACAGGGTTGGGCAAGGTCCGGACTCACAGACTTGATTCAGGTGATCCGGCGCACTGTCAAAACGTGTGTTTATGGTATCATACCGCCCCTGTTCTGTGAGCCCGGCCGCCGGTACCTTGCCGGTCCACACGCTCACGGGTCACCTCACTGTCTCACGACGCGACGAAAGGTCTGGAAGCAAGCCCATGTCAAACAAGTCTCTCGAAAAGAGCAAGATCCGGATTCTGCTGCTGGAAGGCGTTCATCAATCCGCGGTTGATACCCTGAACGCTGCCGGTTACACCAACATCGAATACCTGAGTCACTCCCTGTCGGAAGAGGATCTGATTGAAAAGATCGCCGACGCCCATTTTGTTGGTATTCGTTCGAGAACTCACCTGACCGAAGCTGTCTTCAAGGCTGCCAAAAAGCTGGTCGCGGTTGGCTGTTTCTGCATTGGCACCAATCAGGTCGACCTGCAGGCCGCCACCCGACGCGGCATCGCTGTGTTCAACGCGCCGTTCTCCAACACCCGCAGTGTGGCGGAACTGGTGCTGGCCCAGGCGATCCTGCTGCTGCGCGGCGTGCCGGAAAAGAATGCGCAGGCGCATCGCGGCGGCTGGATGAAGTCGGCCAAGGACAGTTACGAAATTCGTGGCAAAAAGCTCGGCATCATTGGCTATGGCAACATCGGCACCCAGTTCAGTGTTCTCGCAGAGTCACTGGGCATGGACGTCTACTTTTACGACGTGGTTTCCAAGCTCCCGATCGGCAATGCCACCCAGGTTGGCACCCTCCAGGAACTGTTGAACATGGTCGACGTGGTGAGCCTGCACGTACCGGAAACCCCGGCCACCCGCTACATGTTCGGAGCTGATCAGCTCGCTCAGATGAAGCCGGGCAGTATCCTGATGAACGCATCCCGTGGCACGGTGGTGGACATCGACGCCCTGGCCGAAACCCTGAAGAGCGGGAAACTGCTGGGCGCGGCCATCGACGTCTTCCCGGTTGAACCCAAGTCCAACAAGGAAGAATTTGTCTCACCCTTGCGGGAGTTCGATAACGTTATCCTGACGCCACACGTAGGCGGCTCGACCATCGAAGCCCAGGAAAATATTGGTCGCGAAGTGGCCGAGAAGCTGACCATGTACAGCGACAACGGCACCTCGGTATCGTCGGTCAATTTCCCGGAGGTGGCGCTGCCGTCACACCCGAACCAGCATCGTCTGTTGCACATTCACGAAAACATCCCGGGCGTGATGTCAGAGATCAACCACGTGTTCTCGGACAACGAGATCAACGTGTGTGGTCAGTACTTGCAGACCAAGGATGACATCGGCTATGTGGTCATCGATGTGGACAAGGCATACGGTGAACTGGCACTTGAGAAGCTCAAGTCCGTCAAGGGCACCATTCGCTGCCGCGTTCTGTTCTGAGTGACAGCCAGTCGCACTGAAAAGGCCCCGATGGGGCCTTTTTTTATGGGTAAAAGGCAGCGAACTTGCCTGCGTCTGAACCAACGGTAATCCAATTTTGGCCCTTTCTGCCTTGAGAAAGCCTCACCGAGCCCTAAGGTCTGTACGTGAAACGACGACTATTCACCCATGTCGACACAGAAAAGGAGCAGATCATGTCGCTGAAGGATTCGCTGGTCAGCAAGCTGGAAACGCAGACCGACTACTGGAGCAAACAGATCGATAAATTGCGCGCCGATTCGGAAGAACGGATAGCGAAAGCCAAGGACGAACAGGCGGAAGCTGAAATACAGAAAGAGGTGTCGGAAAAAATCCAGTCGCTGGAAACGCAAATGGATGAAGCTCGCCAGAAAGCCGACGAGATCCGTCAAGCGGGAGAAAGCCGCCTGGATGATCTGAAAAAGCGGATTGACGAGTGGCTGCCCAGCAACGCCAATTAACCTGCCAATTCGGCCCTCCGGGGCTGGCCGCTGCATGGCCTGGAAGCGGCCGGGGCTGTTATCCCGGCCGCTTTACCGATGACCTCCCCCATCAAGCGGTGGTCTCCGGACCGAACAGCAGCCCGCTATTTCTGGGTCGGTACCAGGTTCAATTCCACGCGCCGGTTTTGCTCGCGACCGGCAGCCGTGTCGTTTGACGCAATCGGATTTTTCTCGCCATAACCGACGGCCCGGGTGCGTGATGGGCTGACGCCCTGATTCAGCAGAAAATCGCGCACAGAGCCGGCTCGCCGCTCGCTCAGCAACTGGTTGTAGCTGGCTGAGCCGGTGTTGTCGGTATAGCCTTCGATCTGAATCGTGGTTTTGTCGAACTCTTTGACCACCAACGCTACGGATTCAAGCACGTCTGTAAATGACGGCTTGATTGAGGACTGGTTGACGTCGAACGTGATGTTGCCAGGCATGACCAGGTTGATCTGATCCCCGTTTCGAACAACCTGCACGCCACTGCCGGCCAGTTTGTGGCGAAGCTGGGCTTCCTGACGATCCATGTAGTAGCCGATACCGCCACCGGCAGCGGCACCTGCTGCGGCGCCGACCAGGGCTCCTTCTCCACGATCATGACCACCGGTCGCGGCACCGATCGCCGCACCGCCGATCGCACCAATGATACTGCCCTTGGTGGCATTGGATGTTTTCTGTTCACCGGTGTACGGATCATAGGTCATGCAGCCATGAAGCCCGACCAGAGCCACCGAAAACGCTACCATGGTTTTTTTCACAACAGACTCCTGATTTTCAGTAAAGCTTTCACTGGACCAGTCCTGACGCGAGGCCTTTACCCGTTGTCGCGACTGAATGTTTCTATTACTGCGTTGAACACCGAAGCTTGCAGGTCTTTTGCCTCATTCACAAGATGATGACGACCGTGCGGTATTCTCAGTTCCTCAACATGCGAAAACTTGTTCCGTATAATGCGCAAATTGTGCTGCCAGTCGACCGTCAGGTCTTTCTCACCCTGGACCACAAGAACCGGAAAATCGACCGGCTGTGCCGACTCGATACGCGGTACCCACTGCCTGAGGGCAGAGACCCAGTCGACATGAACCGCCCGTGCCTGCAGCGGATCCACGTCCCTGAGAAACCGCAAAAACCGGCTGTTACCGCTGTTTTCCGAAAACAGGCGTCGCCAGCGCTTCATGAACGGGCTGGCCAGGCTGTGCAGCAACCGGGCTCCCAGCCAGCCCATCGGGCGGACCAACGGTGCCAGCAATACCACGCGGCGGAAATCGGAGGTTACCTCGGTGTGCTGATTGGTCAACAGATAATCAATCAGGATACCGCTGCCCGTGCTTTGACCGACGGCATACCACGGCGACCGCAGGCCGGAACGGACGGCCGTCATCACATCCGCCAGAACGGCCTGATACTCCTCGAAACTGCCAATCGCCGCCGGAACACCACTGGACAGACCGTGGCCAGGCTGGTCGTAGGCCAGTACATCAAAACCAGCGCCCAGACACCGGTCGATCAACTGGCTGTATAGTCCAACGTGGTCAAAATAGCCGTGCAGAATAAACACCGTGCCCTTCGCGTCGGGGCAGCGATAGTAGTGAAGGGCTACGCGGTGGCCGCCCGCCTCGAGCCACCCCTGGTGATACCGCACCGTCGGATGCTCGACCCAGAGATCAAGCCCATAAAACCGGCAATAGGCCTGGGCTTCGGCGCTTAACGTCTGGCTCTCCAGCAGATTGAAAGGCGCCAACTGGTCGAGCAGTGTTGCACGCTCCCAGTCCGGAATGTCTAAAGCATCGGTTTTCCAGTACACGGCAGTTCAGGCACCTGTTGCAAACGGATAATACGTTCCGAACATTAGCACAACCGGATCATTTACGGCTCGTCCTGGCCGGGTCCGGGAAGCGTTATTTCGCCCCGTACCAGGGCATTTTTCCGTGCCCGGGGCCATTGTTTGATCTGCCATTCCAGCCGCGCCGCCCGTCTCCGCTCACCGACTCTGGCAGAAAAGACCAGCGTCAGCGGCCCTTTGCCGCGTAAGGCCCGAGCCCCCCTGGGACTGCCGGACTCATGCTCCTGGAAACGACGGGAGACATCCGTGGTAATGCCGGTGTAGAGAGTACCGTATCGGGTTTGGACGATATATACGAACCACATCGCGTAGAGAACCTTTACCAGCCGAACCGGGATGAATCAACGGCCTTAAGTCAGCCTCGTGCCAACCAATCGGGAGTCCGAGGGATCTAGACCGCAGGCAAAGGCGCCCGGCTCCCGCGCTGTTGCAACCAGAGACCGCCGATGATCAGCACCAGGCCGAGATACGTTGATGGCAGGATAATCTCACCAAGGATCAGATAGATAAACACCAGCGACAAAAAAGGTGAGATGAAAATGAGATTGCTCACTCGCGCCGTATTTTCCGCCTTTTTGAGCGCGTAGGACCAGAGCACAAACGCCAGCCCCATCTCAAAGACACCCACATACACGGCGCCGCCGACCCCAAGCGCGCTTGCAAATTCGAAGCCATCAGTCAACCCGCAGGCCAACGCGATGAAGGGCAAGCCACACAGAAAATTCAGCAACAACCCCACCACCGGGTCGCGCCGATCGCGTGTAGCGAGGATCCAGTAGCTTGCCCAGACCAGCGTGCTGGCGAGGGCAAACACGACGCCCAGTGGGTCGGAAAACCTGAGCGACAGAACATTACCGTGCGTCGCGATCACGACCACCCCGCCGTAGCACACCAGTCCGGCCAGGATGTCCGTGACTCGCAACGACTGGCCCAGAAACGGCACGGACAGGTAGGCCAGCACCAGGGCCCAGGTATAATTGATCGGTTGCGCCTCCTGGGCCGGCAACCGGTCAAAGGCTCCGAACAGCAAAAAGTAATAGAGGCAGGGATTGATCAGACCCAGTGCCAGCGACTGGAGGTATTGCCGGCGGCTGAGGCTGATAACCTGACGCAGACGGCCCTGAAGCGTCAGTACCGTGAACAACACCAGAATCGACGCAAGGCAGGCAATAAAGAGTAGCTGAACGGGCGACAGGGACCGCAGAGAGAGCTTGAATGCGGTCGCCACCGTCGACCAGAGCAGCACCGCTCCCAGCCCGAA
>JAWVWU010000090.1:0-7501 GCA_033723595.1 Marinobacter sp.
CGTTCGGCAAAATACTCGCCCAGCCAGCGGGCCTGCTGGTGCCCGAGCTCAGAAAGACAATCGTAATTGGACTGCCCGAACGCCGCCTGGCCGTGGCGGACAATAAACAGCTTTGCCATGGTGTCATTCCCGTGTGAAGAGACAGTGGGGACCGCGCGGCGGCCTGCTGGCCAGATATCGGTGTCAGCGGGCGTCCGGCGCGGTTGCGTCAGCGGTCTGGTAACGGTCCGCCCAGTCGATCGCGGCCTCCAGAGGCAGGGGCTTACTGTAATAGTAGCCCTGACCGACCTCACACCCGAGCTCAATCAGCCGCGCTTCCAGCGCCTCGGTCTCGATACCCTCGGCGACGGTCCGACGATGGAAGTTTTCACAGAGACTGATGATTGCCCGCACGATCAGGTCATCGTCGCTGTCACCGAGCATATCGGTGACAAACGACCGGTCAATCTTGATTTCATCGGCCGGCAGCTTACGGAAATAATCCAGTGATGAATAGCCAGTGCCGAAATCATCCAGTGACACTTCAACACCGATACGGCGGCAGGCCGCCAGTATGTCGATCACCGACTGGGCGTCGTCGAGAGCGGTTGTCTCGAGAATTTCCAGAATCAGTCGTGAGCGCAGCGCGGCGGAACTGCCTTTGAGACTGTCCCTCAGATCGTCCAGAAAATGCTCACCCAGGAAGTGGGACGGACTCAGGTTCACACTGACCGAGTAGTTCAACCCGTTGGCCTCGAAACGTCGCAGTGTGGCGACGGCCTCGGCCAACACGAACTGCCCCAGCAGGCGGTCAAACTCGGTGTACTCGATGTGCGGCAGAAAGTGCGCCGGTGCCAGCAGCCCATCGCTCGGGTGATGCCAGCGAATCAGTCCCTCGAACCCTTCCACCGAGCGGTCATGGAAGCGGATCTTGGGCTGGTAATACAACTCCAGCTGATGCTCGGAAAAGGCCACCTGAATCTGTTCGAGCACCCGCAAGCGCTCCTTGCGGGACAGGTGATTGTCCAGATCAAACAGCCGGTAGCAGTTTTTGCCGGACTCTTTGGCGGCATACATGGCCTGGTCTGCATGCCTGAGCAGAAGATCCGGGTCGGAGTCGTCCTCCGGATAAAGCGCGACCCCCATGCTGCCGGATAACTGCAGCACGTGCTGCTTGAACGACATCGGCTTGCGAATGGCATCGAGGATACGCTGATAAACCTCGGGATCCTCGACGTCCCGCAAGATCGCGACAAACTCATCACCACCAAGCCGGGCGACCACGTCGTCGGTGCGCAGGATGCCGGTGAGTTTCTGGGCCACGCTCTTGAGCACCGCATCGCCCACGGTATGGCCATGGGCATCGTTGATTTCCTTGAAACCGTCAAGATCAATAAAGCACACCGACACCACACCCTGACGAAGATTGGCCTCGTGAAGCTCCTTCCTGAACAGCTCACTGAGCAGCCGTCGATTCGGCAGTCCGGTCAGGGCATCGTAATTGGCCGCCTGTTCCAGGCTGCGCTGGTGATCGCGTTTTTCCTGATACAGCCGCTTGCGCTCAATGAGGGTGCCCACGGTCTGCAACAGCGGTTCAAGCTCGGAGGCCAGTTTTTCCGTATAACCTCCCATGCGATTGGCCAGTCCAACGAGACCGATCAGGCGATCACCGGAATGAATGGGAATACCGATGTAGGTGTTGATAGGCGGGTGTCCGTGGGGCAGCCCCTGGCCGCGCTCGTCGGTCAGAACATTGTCAGACACGATCACTTTATTGGTGACCATCGGCCGCGCAAGGATGGTATCGGTCCGCTCGAAGATCATGCCCCGGCGCTCCACTTCCTGGAACAAGGCCTGCGTCTCGGGGCTCCAGGCCAGATTGGTGATCGCGCCAATTTTGAGGAACGGTTCGCCGGTGCTTTTGTGCATGACCTCGCCGATAAATCCGAACTGACTGTTGGTCAGCGTTAACAGGTCATTGAGCATCAGCTCAAACGCCGCGTGCTCGTTGTCGTTGGTCAGGAAAACATTCTGGGCCCGGTGAATGGAGCGTCCCAGCTGGCTGGAGCGTACATAGCTGTTGTCATCGTCGGTCAAATACGCGCGCTCGAGCTCATCCTCGACCAGGCTGGCCAGGCTGCGCAGAACATCCAGCTCGGTTTCTCCGATACATCGGGGATGGCTGTCAATCAGGCACAGGGTGCCGACCTTGAATCCGGTTGGCTCGCGGATCTGGATGCCGGCGTAAAACCGGATGTGCGGCTCACCTGTTACCAGAGGATTGTCCCGGAAACGGACATCCTGGCTGGCATCCTCGACAATCAGAGCCGCATCCTGCCGGATCGTGTAATCGCAGAAGGCGACTTCGCGCGGTGTTTCGAACAGGTCCAGTCCCTGCCGCGACTTGAACCACTGCCGGTGCTCATCGACCAGGGAAAAAAGTACGGTCTCGACCTGATAGTAGCGCTTGGCGATCAGTGTCAGTCTGTCAAACCGCTCTTCCGGGTTGGTATCCAGCAAATTCATTCGCCGCAACGCGGCAAGACGCCTATCTTCCTGGAGAGTGCCAGGCATACAGTATCCTTGGTAGTCTTCTGCAGACCCTTCTCAGCCTGCACCTATCAGCGTGTTATACGCCACCGTACCTCCGTTCCCTGGAAACGTCACCTGAGTCAGGCGCGTCATCGAATGCCGACCGGTCTTGTCCACAAAAAAAACGATCCGAGTGTAACACCCGGATCGTTTTGTGCGCGTTACGCTTGGTAAACGAACGACAGTTACTGTGCCGCAGTATAGTTTACCGGTACGAACGTATAACCCTCATCGGCCTTTTTCAGATGGCCCAGGCCCGGGAACGACAGGTGGGCTGCGCCAACCAGCTCGCCGTGCTTGGCGGCTTCCGCAAACGCCTGTTCGCGCTGGATAACCGCTTCCTTGCTGTCCGTGTCAAACGCAATGGCAACAGACGGCTCGGGGAATTGCACGGCCGCGACGTGAATAATGTCGCCCCAGAGCATCAGGGTGTGACCATCGCTCTGGATCTTGTAGAGACTGTGACCCGGCGTGTGTCCCGGCGCCGCGATCGCCTGGATGCCCGGCATCAGCTGCGCGTCACCTTCGAAGGCCTTGAACTGACCCGCTTTGATGTACGGATTGATGGAGGCCATGGCACCCTTGAAGAAACCTTTGTCGCTGTCCGGTGCGGCCTTGAGGTTGTCTTCGCTCAACCAGTAATCCACATCCGCCTGGCGGGCATGAACCGTGGCGTTCGGGAACACGATCTTACCATCGGACACCAGGCCACCCACGTGATCCGGGTGCATGTGCGTGATGTAGATGTCGTCAACATCGGACGCCTGATAGCCGGACGCCTGCAGACTGTAGATCAGCTTGCCCAGCGTCGGGCCAAACAGGCTGCCTGCACCGGCATCGATCAAGACCAGTTTGGATCCGGTGTTGATCAGATAGCCATTGACCGATGTCTGCAGCGGCGAGCTGAGAAAACGCTTGTCCAGGGCCTTTTCAACCTTCTCGGGCGTGGTATTGAGCAACAGCTTTTCGACCGGCAGCGGAACCGTGCCGTCCGACAGGGCGGTCACTTCAAAGTTGCCGAGCATCATCCGGTAATACCCCGGCGCCTGGTATTTGACCATCGGCGCTTCGGCCTGGGCCGCTGTTGCGAACGCCAGTGAGGCCATCAGACTCACGGCGGTCACCTTCAACGTGGCTAGAAATCGGGTCATCAATCATCCTCCTGAATTAAGTGGCAGACCGGCAACGACTGTCGGTTGCGGCGATTCAACAGGGCTTTCTACGCCCGACACTGCCCTCGCAGATCACTTTAACGGTGATCAGGCGAACGGTTCTGGTCGTATCAAGCCCAGTTTATAAAAAGAAAGACCGTTTGCGCCATTTGTCCCACTGAACGTTCACGACTACGCTTAGCTGGAAGACTCATTGCTGAGCGCCTTTATCGAGGCCACTGGCTAGGCCGTTACGTCGGCTGCCAGCCGGGGTACATCACCCGCAACAGACTTTTCATAGGCTCAACCAACTGGTTTCAGAACGTCTCGTCACCCACCGGGACCACGCTGACCCACTGCACAGGAGAGGATACGGTTATGGCCGTTAACTTCACACTCAATGGCAAACCGGTCTCGGCCGACGTTGACCCGGATACCCCGCTGCTGTGGGTCATCCGTGACACCTTCAGACTGACCGGCACCAAGTTCGGCTGCGGCATCGCCCAGTGTGGCGCCTGCACCGTGCACATGAACGGTCTGACCCGACGTTCCTGCGTGACGCCGGTTTCGCAGGTGGACGGGGGCACAGTGACCACCATCGAAGGTCTGGAGGGTCCGGAAGCCAGGGCCATTCAGGATGCATGGGTCGACATCGACGTACCCCAGTGCGGCTTCTGCCAGTCCGGACAGGTCATGTCCGCCACTGCGTTGCTGAAGGAGATTCCCCAGCCATCCGATGACAACATCAACCAGGCCATGGCTGGCAACATCTGCCGATGCGCAACCTATGTGCGCATTCGCAAGGCCATTCATAACGCGGCCGATAACCTGGCCCACAAGGCGGAGGCTTGAGTGATGACTGATACCATCAACACCAGCGCCGCTGCGAACACGCCCGAGCCTGAATCAATTCACAACGCCTCCGGTCACGGCCTCTCCCGCCGAGCGTTCCTGGTTGGTTCGGCGGCGACTGCCGCCACCCTGGTGGTGGGCGTCTACCTGCCAGGCAAGGCGCGCGCGGCCGCCGCCACCGCCGATCCGGCGTTCGCGCCAAATGCCTTTGTACGCGTCGCGCCCGACAACACCGTAACGGTGATTATCAAGCACATTGAATTCGGGCAAGGCCCGGCGACCGGACTGTCCACGTTGGTGGCCGACGAAATGGACGCTGACTGGTCTCAGATCCGTGCCGAGCTGGCGCCGGCCGACACCGCCAAGTACGTGAACTCCCTGTTCGGTGTACAGGGGACTGGCGGCTCAACCGCCATGGCCAACTCCTATTCACAGATGCGCAAGGCCGGCGCGGCCGCGCGGGCAATGCTGGTCCAGGCTGCCGCGAACCGCTGGCAGGTTGATCCGGGCGAGGTCACCGTCAGTAACGGGGTGATCCGCCACGCCGCCAGCGGCCAGAAAACCACGTTTGGTGAAGTAGCGGGCGACGCCGCCAAACTCGAGGTGCCCCAGGAGCCGACCCTGAAGACTCCTGACCAATTCACCCTGATCGGCACCGACGTGCCCAAGCTGGATTCCCGGGCCAAGTCCACCGGCGAGCAGCGTTTCACCCAGGATCTGTATCCGGACGACCTGGTGGTGGCGACGATTGTTCACCCGCCCCAGTTCGGTGCCACCGTCGCGTCGGTAAACGACAGCAAGGCGCGCAAGGTCAAGGGCGTGATTGCGGTCAAAGCCGTACCCATGGGCGTCGCGGTCTACGCTGACAACACCTATGCCGCCCTCAAGGGCCGGGCCGCGGTTGAGGTTACATGGGACGTGGCCAAGGCCGAAACCCGCTCGACCGTCGAGATGGAACAGACCTACAGTCAGGCGGCCAAAAAGCCCGGATTGAACGCGCGCAACGACGGTGATGTGGACAGCAGCCTGGCGTCGGCAGATACGGTGATCGAGGCCGAGTACTTCTTTCCGTTCCTGGCCCACGCCCCGATGGAAACCCTGGATGCGGTCATCCAGTTCAAGGATGGCAAGGTCACCGCCTGGGCCGGCACCCAGATCCAGACGCTGGACATGGGCGCGCTGGCCGGGGTTTTCGGGGTCGACAAGGCCAACATCACCCTGTACACCGAGTATGCCGGTGGCAGCTTCGGGCGTCGCGCCCAGCCCGGCGGTGATTTCATGACCGAAGCGGCCATGGTGACCAAAGCGCTCGGGTCTGATCGGCCGGTGAAGCTGATGTGGACCCGGGAAAACGACATCCAGGGTGGCCGCTATCGCCCGCTCGCCGTTCATCGCCTGCGCGGTGGTATCGACAAGAACGGCAACATTGTCGGCTGGGACCAGCAGATTGCCGTCCAGTCCTTCATGAAAGGCACAGCGTTCGAGAGCGCCATGATCAAGGACGGCATCGACTCAAGCGCGGTTGAAGGCTCAAAAGAGCTGCCCTACGCCATTCCCAACCTGCGCGTCGGCCAGCACCTGATGGACAACGGCGTACCGACGCTGTGGTGGCGTTCGGTGGAACACACCCACAACGCCTACGCCAACGAAACCTTCCTCGACCAGCTGCTGGAAAAAGCCGGCAAGGATCCGGTGGCGGGACGCCTTGCCCTGCTGGGCGACAGCCATCCGCGCTACCGCGGCGTGCTGGAAGAGGTCGCCGCCATGGCCAAGAAGGCCGGGCCGGTGCCGGCCGGTCACGAGCGCGGTGTCGCCCTGCATAAAAGTTTCAATACCTACGTCGCGCAGATTGCGGAAGTGTCCGACAACGGTCGCGGTGAACCCCGGGTCCACCGCATCTGGTGCGCGGTGGATTGCGGCGTCCCGGTCAATCCGAACGTCATTCGAGCCCAGATGGAAGGCGGTATTGGGTTCGGCATTGGCGCGGTACTCTACGACGCCATCACCCTGAGCGACGGCGGCCACGTGGAGCAGACCAACTTCGACCGCTACCGGTCCCTGAGAATTCACGAAATGCCGGACATCGAGGTCTCGGTGATTCGTTCCGCAGAAGCGCCGACCGGTGTCGGGGAGCCCGGCACACCGCCGTCCGGCCCGGCCATCGCCAACGCCTGGCGCCGGCTGACCGGCCATAGCGTTCACCGCCTGCCACTGGTGCCGATTACGGCCTGAGGAGACCTGATCATGAAGCGGATTCTGTATAGCCTGGCCGGCGCCGTGCTGTTGGCCACCATCGTCGGACAGGGATTGGCAACCGCCCGTGCTGCGGACGCGCCCGCTGAATCGCTCAAAGCGCCGGCGGCGTTCAAATCCATCAAGGACAGGGACGCCCGCTCGGTCGCGCTGTTCGAGGAAATGGGCAAGGTGTTCACCCACCCGCGCTGCAGCAACTGCCATCCCCGGGGCGACAGCCCGCGTCAGGGTATGGACATGCACATCCATCAGCCACCCGTCGTTCGTGGCGCCGGGGGTATGGGGGCGCCGGGTATGCGCTGCTCCACCTGCCACGGCAGTGAGAACATGCCGTTCGTTACCGGCGACGGTTCCATTCCGGGCCACCCGGCGTGGCGACTGGCGCCGGCCGAGCAGGGCTGGGTCGGCAAGAGTCTGGCCCAGATCTGTCAGCAGCTGAAGGACCCGGAGCGCAGCCATATGACGCTGGCTGAACTGCAGAAACACAACGCCAGTGACGGGCTGGTGGGTTGGGGCTGGCACCCCGGCAGGGGCCGGCAACCGGCACCGGGCTCGCAGAAACTGTTTGGCGAATTGACCCAGGCCTGGATCGACACCGGCGCCAAGTGCCCGCAGTAGCTCACGCGCGGGCTCGACCTCAACAGGCCTGCCCGTAACAACTCAGACCGGGCTGA
>JAWVWU010000091.1:0-7450 GCA_033723595.1 Marinobacter sp.
CACGGTCCGGCTGGAGTCTTTCTGCAGTTTGACCAGCTCGTCCTGCATTTCCGTGCGGATCAGCGGGTCAAGCGCCGAAAACGCCTCGTCCATCAGCATGATTTCGGGGTCGTTGGCCAGCGCCCGTGCCAACCCGACCCGCTGCTGCATACCGCCGGACAATTCATCGGGAAAACTCAGGGCGTTGGCTTCGAGCCCGACCTGGGCCAGGGCGGATCGTGCCCGGTCATGGCGTTCGGCCCGCGGAACGCCGGACAGCTCCAGCCCGAAGGCGGCATTATCGATCACGTTCATGTGGGGCATCAGGGCGAAAGACTGGAAAACCATGCTCATCTTGGTTCGACGGAGCTGGTTGAGGTCGGCCTCATCAAGGCCGGCAATGTTCTGATCGCCGACCCAGACTTCGCCCGCGGTGGGTTCAATCAGACGATTGAGGAGTCGGACCATGGTCGATTTGCCGGAACCGGACAAACCCATGACGACGAAAATTTCACCTTCGTAGATTTCGAAGGACGCATCCATGACACCAATGGTCTGTCCCGTCTGTTCAAAAATGTCGGCCTTATCGACTCCCTTCCTGACCAGTCTCATAGCCTCTTCGGGGTCATTACCGAACACCTTGAAGAGGTTTTTCACGACGACTTTTGGCTTCATATCGGGTTTTGCGTTACCTGCGCTAGCGGGCATCCTTTTGTGAGTGAGTATGTTCAGTATACACGCTTTGAGCCATCGAGCTCGACGGCGGCCTTTGCTCGTCATCGGCCGGAAGCTGAACTGACCGACCCATGACTTTTGCCAGGACCGTCCGACGCGAGTGCAAACAGACTGCCTCACGATGGTAGGATGAATCAAGCAACCCCTGTGCCACGGTACCCGGCACGGGCATTAACAAACCGGTGTCACGCGAGCCACGTATGACCGGTCAGCGGATACCCGAATACGAGAGGAGAGGGAATGGACATTGGCGATATGCGGCGGGATTTCGAGAGCGACGGACTTGACCGGGAAGACCTGGACGATGATCCCGTCAAGCAGTTTGAATCCTGGTTCCAGAACGCACGGGACGCCGGCATTCTGGAACCCAACGCCATGTCGCTGGCCACCACAGGCTCAGATCTTCAGCCTGACGTACGAACCGTGTTGCTGAAATATTTCGACCAGCAGGGCTTTGTCTTCTACACCAATTATGGCAGCCGTAAGGCGCAGGAACTGGGCGCCAACCCCCGGGCAGCGCTGCTGTTTCCCTGGCTGGGGCTGAACCGGCAGGTGATCATCCAGGGCCAGGTTGAAAAAGTCAGCACCGGCGAATCGCTGCGCTATTTCGCCTCCCGGCCACGGGGCAGCCAGATTGGCGCCTGGGTCTCGGAACAGAGCCGTGCCATCACCTCCCGGGGCTTGCTGGAACAGAAGGTCGCCGAAATTCGTCGTCGCTTTGGCGAGGGTCAGATCCCGCTGCCGGATTTCTGGGGCGGCTACCGGGTGACCCCGACCCGGATCGAGTTCTGGCAGGGCCGCCCCAGCCGTTTGCATGACCGCTTCGAGTACCTCAAAGGGGATGATGGCTGGCACATTCAGCGGCTTCAGCCATGATGCCGTCGCCGTGACCCGGCACGCTCCGCCGTGCACCGACGAAGTGCATCAGGGCGCCAGCGCACCGTTTAGGTGCGAGCTATTCATCTGCCGGCACGGGTTCTATCGCCACCCGACGATCCGGTAGACTGGCGCTCCACAAACGTCACTGACCAGAGCCTGCCAATCATGATTCGGGATCACCAGAACGGCCAGCGCTGCAGCTGGTGCGGCACCGCGCCGGACTATGTGGCCTACCACGACGAAGTCTGGGGACGGCCGGAATACGACAGCCTGGCGCTGTTCGAGAAACTCTGTCTCGATGGCCAGCAGGCCGGCCTGAGCTGGATCACCATCCTGCGAAGGCAGGCCGGTTACCGGGCCGCGTTTGACCGGTTCGATCCCGGTCGCATTGCCCGTTATGACGAATCAGACATTCAGTCCCTGCTGCAGGACAAGCGCATCATCCGCAACCGCTTGAAAGTCGAATCCATCATCCGCAACGCACGCAGCTATCTGGCCATCGCGGAGCAGGGTGAGTCCTTCAGCGATTTCCTCTGGTCCTTTGTCGACGGGCGTCCAATCCAGAACACCTGGCGCTCAATGGACGAGGTGCCGGTCACGACACCCGAGGCCGTGGCGCTGTCGAAGGCGCTCAAGAAGCGCGGGTTCAACTTTGTCGGGCCCACCATTGTCTACGCGTTCATGCAGGCAACCGGCATGGTCAACGATCACCTGGTTAGCTGTCCGGTCTATGAGGCCTGCCGAGCCCTCGGCACATCGACGGTGCAGCCTGACTAGACTTTGCGATCGCGCCGGTTGATCTCGATGTGATCCGACAACGTATTGCTACCCATAGTTGTCGGATCGGAGCTTAATTGTGCGAGTGACCCTGGCTGACCTTCGGGAAACCGAGGATGTGACCATTGATCTGCTGGAAATCCTGTCCATCGAGGGCCAGCGATACATGGCGAGACTGACAATCGACCAGCGACAGCGGCTGCTGTCGGATTCCGATGGGCAAACCGCGCTGTTTCGTAGCAGCTGGGAAATCCAGGATGTGCTCGGAGCCTTCGCCGTGAAACGAACCGAGATTGTCCATCCCTCTGCCTACAATGAAATGATCGGCATGAATTCCGGATCGGTAGAACCACTGCGCATTCAGATCCAGAGGCAAAAATCGTGATTGCCGTGGCCCGGCTGGCCGTCGCCTTCGGACTGGCGGGGCTTATTCCGTTTCTGTTTGGCGCGTCTTCGTTGCTGTTCTGGCCCCAGCACAGCCAAACGCTGGTGCCGTATTTCTATTTATACAGTGCTGGCATTCTGGCCTTCATGGCCGGTGTCTACTGGCCGATCGCGCTGCAGCTGGAGGATCGTTGTTACCCGCTGTCCCCGCTGACGACCATCGTGCTCAGTCAGCTGTTTTTCCTGACCGCCGGTATTGGCCTGGTTCTGCCGGTCGACGTCCAGCTCGTGCTTTACCCGATCGCGTACCTCGGTCTCTATATCGTCGACGTGCGCTGGATGAACCTGTACTGGCCAGGCTGGTATCGTCGACTGCGGCTGATTCTGACAGCCGTTGCCCTGCTGACGCAGCTGGTGGTCGCGACCCTCTACCTGTCAGCCCACTGATGGTGACGCCGCGACGGAGCGCGGCGCCCCGCCTCAGTTACCAACCATGTCACCCAGATCCGCATAGCGTGTCTGGAGTTTTTTCAGCGCACTCTTCTCAATCTGCCGGACCCGCTCCCGGCTGATCCCCATATCATCGGAAATAATCTGCAGCGTTTCCGGCTCGGGCCGATCCAGCCCGAAACGACGGGTCAGTACCGACTGCTCACGGGGCGTAAGTTCATCGAGAATCTGATTCAGCAGTCGGCGACGATCCCGGGGAACCAGCGCATGCTCCGGAGAGACGTCGTCGCCGGCACTGAGCGCGTCGCCCACCACGAGACTGCCCTCATCGTGGGTGGGCGCCTCGGTGGATACCTCGGCACCGGTGTAGGTCATCAGCTCGTTCAATCGCCTCGGCGACACTTCCAGCTCTCGAGCCAGCTCGCTCTGCCTCGGCGTACGCCCGAGTCGTTGATGCAGCCGCATGGTGGTGTTCTGCAGGGTGCGCAGTTCGTCAATCACATGGTCCGGTGCACGGACCACGCGGTGTCCGCGCTTGAGGCAGCGTTTGACCTCCTCGCTGATCCACCAGTACGCGTACGTCGAGAAACGGAACCCCTTGGCCGGATCAAATCGCTCCACCGCCTTGATCAGGCCGACGTTGCCGTCCTGGATCAGATCCGACATGGACAGGCCCCGGTTGGCGTGGCGACGGGCAATGTGCACGGCCAGGCGCAGGTTACTCTGAATCAGCTGCTCACGGCAGGCGCGCACCAGGCGCCAGGCACGGCGCGCCCGCAGGCTGTGCATGTCTGCCTCGGCCAGGTCGCCAACGATCTCGCGGATGGTGCGTGGACGATCTTCCGGCAACGACTGGTCGGCGGCGATGATATTGAGGCATAGCGCCAGCCGTTTACCCAGTTTCCGCTCGGCCGTCTGGCCCAGTAGTTCGTGCCGGGAAGCGTCCCGAAAGTAGTGCCCGACCAGCGAACTGACGTCGCCGGCCCGGAATGCAGACGGAGACGGTCCCGGCTCATGGAGTGTATTCATGGCTACGATTCCAGTCTGTTATGAATAATTTGTGTACAAGGAGGTACGTGATACAGCGCCGGACGGATCGCCCCGGGCACCGCAAAGCAGAGGGAAAGAAGGCTGGTTGGCTCGCGATAGAAAGGGGATCGGGCACGCACTGGACCGTCAGTCCAGACGCCCCGATCAGGAGGCAAGACGTCCTCCATTACCGGAAGCCAGAGCGACCGGTTCCGGCTTCCGGTAATTCATCGGGGAGCCCGGCGCCGGGCTCCCGTCACGATCACGCCGCGACGATGGCGTACTCGTGGTTCAGTGGCTCGATCAGGGTCTGGTGCAATTTCACGATCGCGTTTTCGTACTGGCCTTCTTCGATCACGAACTGCATATCCACCTGCCGCAGGCACTGGTGAATGGCAAGAATGCTGATTTCTTCGTCGGCCAGCGCCTGCACGGTGCGGGCCAGGATGCCCTTGACCTGCATGTCACTGCCGATGACAGACACCAGCGACACTTTGCGGGTGCTGATCTCACCGTTGGGGAAGACTTCTTTCAGCGCCTTGACCACCCGTTTGACGTGTTTCAGCGTGCTGTCCACGTAATGGGTGATGGTATTGGCATTGGTGTCCTTGGTGATAAAGCGCACCTTGAACCGACCCAGCACTTCCAGGATCTTGCGATCGTAGCCGGGCTCACCCTGCATATCCTGGTCAAAGACTTCGACGGCGAATACACCCTTGTGACCGGCAACAATCTCGACCTGGGGCTTCTCACTGACGTAGTCCCGGGTGATCAGGGTACCGGTGTGCTCCGGCTCGAAGGTATTCTTGACCCGCAGCGGGATGTCATTCTGGCGCAGACCTTTGGCCGCCCGCGGGTGGATGGCTTCCATGCCGAGGTTGGCCAGCTGGTCCGCGACGTCGTAATTGGTGCGCCCCAGCGGCACCACCTTGTCTTCACCGACGATTTTCGGATCGGCAGAGCTGAGATGGTACTCCTTGTGGATCACCGCTTCGGCCGCGTCCGTGATGACCGCAATGCGGCTGAACGTCATTTCGCTGTAGCCACGGTCAAAGGTGCGCATCAGCCCTTCCTTGCACTGGGCGTAGCCGGTCACGATGGGCAGTTCACGGCTCAGATCGATGGCATCGAAGGCCTGCTTGAGCTTCTCGTCGAGCGGCAGCAGCTCGTGGTCACGCCAGCCGGTCAGGTCAACGAAGCGGGCATTGACGCCTTCGGCCTGAAGCTTCAGTGAGGTGTTGAAGGCACTGTGCGCCTCACCGATGCCGGCCAGCATCTCGCGGACGGTCAGCAAATGCTCTTCGAGCTGGAACTGGCCGTAGGAGCACAGCCGTTGCAGGTCGATCAGACAGCCACGAACGCCTTCCACCCGGTCCATAATGAACTGGTCAGCCTGCTGCTTGAGCATCGGGTCCTGAAACAGATTGCCGTTCAGGTCGGTGAGGAATTTGACCAGTTTGGTCAGGTCATCGCCCCAGGCCCAGTCCGAGTCGGCATCGGCAAACAGGGCATAGACCCCGGGCTCTCCTGTCTTTTTATGCTCCAGCAGTTCGTCGGTTACGCCGCCGTAGGCGGACACGACGAAAATGCGCTGGTACAGCTCGTCCTTGGTGCGCTCTCCAAAAATGATGTTGTCGCGGACGGCCTCGTAGTTGCTCATTGAGGTACCGCCGATTTTCTCTACTGTGTGCTGTTGGCTACTCATAATCTTGTCTTCGGTCGCGTATGTTTAAGCGCCGGGAATCGTACGACGAAGAGGCGGGCCAATACTGGCTTCCCGGCCGGCTCCGGCCCCTTCGTGCGAAGGTCGTTACGACGCCTTGCTCAGCTCTTCCTTCATTACTTCGCTAACGCTTTCGACAAGCAGATCCAGACCTTTGTTGAGATCCGCCTCGCTGATGGTCAGCGGCATCAGGCACTTGACGACCTCGTCGTCAGGGCCCGCGGTCTCGATAATCAGTCCCTTCTCAAAGGCCAGGCTCGTAATTTTCTCGGCCAGTTCGCCACTGCGACAGGCGATGCCGCGCATCATGCAGCGACCTTTCAGGCGAAACTGGCTCGGGCCGTACTGATCACAGATGGCCTTGAGCCGCTTGCCGAGAATCTCACCTTTGGCGCGAGTCTCCTTAACAAACGTATCATCTTTCCAGTAGGTTTCAATGGCGGTCCGGGCGGTCACGAACGCCATGTTATTGCCCCGGAAGGTGCCGTTGTGCTCGCCCGGGTTCCAGACGTCCAGTTCCGGCTTGAGAAGCACCATGGCCATGGGCAGCCCGTAGCCACTGAGCGACTTCGACACGGTCACGATGTCCGGCACGATGTCGGCGATCTCGAAGCTGAAGAAATCCCCTGACCGGCCATTACCGGCCTGGATATCATCCACAATCAGCAGGATGTCGTGCTTCTTGCACAGCTTGGACAGGCCCTTGAGCCAGTCAGCACTGGCGGCATTCAGACCGCCTTCACCCTGCACCGCCTCAACGATGACCGCTGCGGGCAGGTCGGTACCGGACGAGCTGTCGGACAGCAACTTGTCCATCATCTTGATGGTGTCCACGTCCTTGCCGTAGTAGCCGCAATAAGGCATGAATTCGACGCTGCCCAGCGGCACGCCGGCGCCGCCACGATGCCCCGAGTTACCGGTGGTCGCCACGGCACCCAGCGACACACCGTGGAAACCATTGGTGAACGAGATAATGCCGTCCCGGCCTTTAACCTTGCGCGCCAGCTTCAGCGCCGCTTCCACGCAGTTGGTGCCGGTCGGGCCGGTGAACTGCATCTTATAGTCCAGGCCACGGGGCTCGAGGATGTGTGTCTTGTAGGCCTGCATGAAATCATGCTTGGCGGTGGTCCACAGATCGAGACCCTGACTGATGCCGTCGTTTTCGATGTATTCAATCAGCGCTTTCTTGAGCACGTCGTTGTTATGGCCATAGTTCAGCGAGCCGGCACCAGCGAGGAAGTCCAGGTATTCCTTGCCGTCTTCATTCCACAGATGCGCATTCTTGGCGCGGTTGAAGACCATCGGGAAAGCTCGTGAATAAACGCGTACGTCAGATTCAGTCGTCTTGAAAAGTTCCATTGTCTTGCCTCTTAGCATGTCAGGTTCGAGGGGAGAATGCGGAGCGGGCCGATATCGGTCGCGGCCCGGGCACCGCGTGTGGAAAGCCATGTTGTGAGCCGTTCCTCGGCGGCTCAGCGGCTTATCTTGGTGCAG
>JAWVWU010000092.1:0-7404 GCA_033723595.1 Marinobacter sp.
ACCTGTGTCGGTGCTGGCACCCTGATGGCCGCACTGGCGCTGGCCGGGGTCTTCAGCGTCACCGCCGTGCTGATTCCCCAGGCGATCTTTATGCTGGGGGTGGGCATGATCCTGCCTCAGACCATGGCCGGCGCCCTGGCCAACTTCCCCCAGATGGCCGGCTCGGCCTCAGCCCTGTTCGGCTTTGCGCAGATGACGGTGGCCGCGCTGGTAGGCATGATGGTCGGCCACTTTCACGACGGCACCAGCCTGATCATGGCCCTGGCCATTGCCGGTTGCGGCCTGGCCGGGCTGCTGGTCTATCTGACACTGGTCCAGCGCTTTCCGGCGCCCGGCTTCGAACCGGCCGACACTCGCCAGGCGTGACCACGCCGATGGTTCAACGGGGCCGACCGGCGCGGGTCGGCCACCGCGAGTTCAGAACCGCACCAAACCGTAGTATGGTGGTCGTCGTACTTTTACGGTCTGGCAACGAATGTCGGGCACGGACCAGATCCAAACACGGTCCGAACACCATCCAAACAACGTCTGAACGACAACGGAGCGCGTGATGAGCAATGTAACCCTCGATGGCAACCCCCTTGAAATCAGCGGCACCTTTCCCGCCCCTGGCGACACCGCGGCGCCTTTCACCCTGACCAGTCAGGGTCTGGAAGAAACCACGCTGGAAGCCTTTGCCGGCAAGCGCAAGATCCTGAACATCATTCCCAGCATTGATACCGGCGTGTGCGCTGCGTCCACCCGGAAATTCAACGAGGAAGCGGGCAATCTGGACAACACCGTCGTGCTGGTGGTGTCGGCTGACCTGCCGTTCGCGGCTGGCCGTTTTTGTGGCGCCGAGGGCCTCAAGAACGTCGTAACACTGTCCACATTCCGTAACTACAGTTTCCAGCAGGACTATGGCGTCGCGATTCAGAACGGACCGCTGGCCGGACTTTGCGCCCGGGCCGTCGTCGTGCTGGACGAGGACAACAAGGTGCTGCACAGCCAACTGGTCGGCGAAATCAAGGACGAACCCGACTACCAGGCGGCGCTGAACGCGCTCTGACGAGCTGATATCAGCCACGACCTGCGTCCTGTCCGGCAAGCTCCGGGCACGACGCCGGCTCCCGATCCGTAGACCGGAAAACCGCCTTTTCCTGATGCCGAGGTCCACCGCGCTCCGTGCCTGTAGACGCCCAGTCATCCCTGCCCCGTCAGCTTTTTGCAATGACCTGGCCCATGCTGTTCGGCGTGCTGTCGCTGATGACGTTTCAGTTGGCGGACAGTGCCTATATCGGCCAGCTTGGCCGCGACCCGCTGGCCGCTCTGGGGTTCACGCTGCCCATGCAGCAACTGATCATTGGCCTGCAGGTCGGGCTGGGCATCGCCACCACGGCCATCATCTCCCGCACGCTCGGGGCCGGTGATGCGGTCCGGGCCCAGCGCCTGGGCGGCCTGGTGGTGCTGGTTGGCGCGGTGATGGTGTTTGCATTGTGCCTGGTGCTGTGGTTCATGCGGGACACCATCATGGGCCTGCTGGGCGCCGACGATGCCCTGCTTCCGATGATCCGTAGCTACTGGATTCCCTGGCTGGTGGCGGCCTGGACCGGCGCCCTGCTCTATTTCGGCTACAGCGTCTGTCGGTCCCATGGCGACACCAGACTGCCCGGCTACATGATGGTGATCACCAGTCTGATCAACATCGGCCTTGACCCGCTCTATATCTTCGTTTTCGACTGGGGACTGCCCGGGGCCGCGCTGGCGACCGTGTCCGCCTTCGGGTTCGGCGTTCTGGTGATCTTTCCGAAACTGCTGCGCAGCGGCTGGCTGCGGTTCGACATCCGCGAGCTCGCCCTCGGCAAAGCCCTGCGCCAACTCAACGCCATCATGGCACCGGCCATGGTCAGTCAGTTGATGCCGCCGCTGTCGGCCATGCTGGCCACCGCGCTGGTGGCTGGCTTTGGATCAGCCGCCGTCGCGGCCTGGGGTCTGGGCACGCGGCTGGAATTTTTCTCGATTGTGGTGGTGCTGGCGCTGACCATGTCGATGCCGCCGATGATCGGACGGCTGCTGGGTGCCGGCGATATTGGCCAGATCCGCCAACTGGTCAGGCTCGGCGTGCGTTTTGTCGTGGTCTGGCAGCTGCTGCTGGCGTTGATCTGGCTCGCCGCGTCCGGGTGGGTGTCCCTGCTTTTCAGCACCGATGCCGACGTCAGTGACATCCTGTCCGCGTATCTGCTGCGCGTACCCCTGAGCTACAGCGGTCTGGGCGTGTGCATGCTGATGGTGTCAGTGTGCAATGCCCTGGGCCTGTCGCTGCGGGCACTGGCCATTTCCGTGATGCGACTGTTCCTGTGCTTCCTGCCCCTGTTGTGGCTGGGTGCACAGATCGGCGGCATCACCGGCCTGATGAGCGGCGCCCTGATCGGCAACCTGATGGCCGGCATGATGGCCTACAGCCTCTACCGCATCGGTATGAAACAGTTGGTTGCCTCAATCGAATCGTGAGCGGAAATGGTCCGGAATCGCCACGACCTGACGACGGTGATAGTTGAAAAACACAAATCCGTACTTGGCCAACGCTACCGGCTGACCGCTGGCCGATTTGCTGACCCGGAAGACGAAATCACCACCGTACCTGTTGAAATCCATCAGCCCGACTTCGAACCGCAAGACCTCGGGGAAGAAGGATTCTGACTGGTACATGGTGGCCAGATCGGTCACGATCATACCGGTACCGTCATCGTCGGCTTCCTGGATGCCATGGCTGACCAGAAACTGGGCCCGGGCCTCAGACAGCATGGAAATCAGCGCATCGTTGCCCAGGTGGTTGGCGCCGTTGATGTCGGTAATCCGCACCGGCATTTCGGTCACGAAACTGAAAACGTCGTCGGGAAACGACAGTGTGATACGGGCCATGGCTTCAGCACCTGATGGGTCTGCGAATTGAAGGGCGGGTATAATACCGCACCTCGCCACGACGGGCATCCTGCCGGCCGACGCAACCGGCGACACCACTGTCTGGTGATGCTTGGTATGATCCGTCAGACCAAAGCGATCGTTTCTGAATCACTGACCAAGGAACTGTTTCCATGGAAATTCGCCCCGCTGCCACCCTGGCCCTGACTCGCGACACCAACCACGGGCTCGAGGTATTGTTGCTGCAACGTACCTGGGATGCGGTGTTCCTGCCGGGCTACTACGTCTTTCCCGGAGGCGCTGTCGACGACAGCGATGCCGACTGCGGCCCCTGGCTGGACGGCCATGATGATCTGTCCGCCAGCGACGCGCTGGGACTCGACAACGGTGGCGTCAATTACATGGTGGCCGCCATTCGGGAGTGCTTCGAGGAAGCCGGATTGTTGCTGGCGCTGACCGCCGACGGCCAGGAACTGGCGGGGGACCACCCGGCGCTGGCCCAGGCCCCGGACGCCCTGGCCAGGGGAGAAATCAGCCTGGCGCAATTGTGTGAGCAACATCAGCTGATATTGCCACTGGACCGGTTGGCTTACCTCAGCCACTGGGTGACGCCGCCCGGGCCTCCGCGGCGCTTTGACACGCGGTTCTTTGTCGCTGCCGCGCCTGCGGGGCAGACGCCGGCCCATGATGGCGTCGAAACCATTGACCATGTCTGGCTGACCCCTGCCCAGGCGCTGGACGATCACCGCAATGGCCGACGACTGTTTGGCTCACCGACCCTGCGTACCCTGCGGCAACTGGCGGATTATCCGGACACCCGCTCACTGCTGGCGGCAACCCATGCCCGGCCGGCCGAGCCCGACTCCCGTGAGCCCTGGCCGGCGCGCGGCGACGGGCAGACGCAGCTGATCGAATCCGGCATGGCGGCTTACGCCGAGGTCCGCAAGCTGGACCCGGACCGCCAGGGCAAGGCACGCTGTGTGATCACACCGGGAGAGCCCGTGACCCTGGGCCCTGGCGTCCATCGGATAACCGCACCCAATCCCGGCGTAATGACCGGTCCGGGCACCAACACCTACGTGTTGGGCGAGACGGGCGATTATACCGTCATCGACCCCGGCCCCGACGACGACCGGCACCTGGACCGCCTGCTGGCCTTTACCGGCGGCGCAATCAGGCAGGTCGTGGTGACGCATACCCATCGGGACCATTCGCCCGGCGCCCGTCGTCTTGCCCGGGAGACCGGCGCCCGGCTGCTGGGCATGCCGGCCCCCGAGGGTCCGGCCCAGGACAGCGATTTCAGCCCGGACCAGGTCTTGTGGGACGGTGAAGAGGTGGCGACCGCGGCCGGCCCGCTGAAAGTGCTGCACACCCCCGGTCACGCTTCAAACCACCTGTGTTACCTGCTGGTGCCTCAGGCCATGCTGTTTTCCGGCGACCACATCATGCAGGGCTCAACCGTCGTGATCAATCCGCCGGACGGCGACATGAAGGCCTACCTGGACTCACTGGATCGCCTGCTGGAAGAAGACATACGGTTCATCGCACCCGGCCATGGCTTCCTCATTGATCAGGCTCATGCGGTGGTGGACTTTCTGACCACACACCGCATGGCACGGGAACGCAAGGTGGTCCACGCCCTGAAAGCCCACGGCCCGGCCAGCCTGGAGGACCTGACACCGCACGCCTACGATGATGTCCCGAGCGCCATTCACGGGGTCGCCAGTCGTTCGTTGCTGGCACACCTGATCAAGCTGGAGGGTGACCGGCGGGCCCGTCAGACCGACGGCCTCTGGCAGTTCATCCGCTGAGCCATGTTTGCCAATCGTCTCGCCTATAAACTACAGTAGTAAGCTAGTGTGTTTGTTGCACTGCCCCTATTTTGAACCGACCAGGCAGCAAGGAGATTCAGTGTGATCAAGCGAATTCTGGCCAGTATCGTCGGGATCGGCATAGTGGTTATCGCGATAGCGGCGATTGTGGTCTGGAAGCCCTCGCTGCCCGAAACCAAAACGCCGGCTCCGGACAGTTTCAGTCAACAGCAGATCGACAAGGGGCGCGTGCTTGCGGGGATTGGCAACTGTGCGGCCTGCCATACCGAAAACCCCGACCAGCCCTATGCGGGCGGGCGTCCCATCCCGACGCCCTATGGCACGATCTACACCGCCAACATCACACCGGACCCGACCAACGGCATCGGTCGCTGGTCTGAGGAGGCGTTTGCCCGGGCGATGAAGGAAGGGGTGTCCCGCAGCGGTGCCCACCTTTTCCCTGCATTCCCCTACACCCATTTCAATAACGTGCGGGACGACGACATCAAGGCACTGTACGCCTACCTGATGAACCAGACGCCCGTTGCCAGCCAGCCGCCGGCCAATACCCTGAAATTCCCGTACAACGTGCGGATGCTGCAGGCCGGCTGGAAACTGCTGTTTTTCGATGACGAGCCCTGGCAGCCGGTCTCCGACAAGAGCGCCCAGTGGAATCGGGGGGCGTATCTGGCCGAAGGCCTGGGACATTGCTCATCGTGCCATACCCCGCGCAATGACTTCGGCGCGGAACGGGACGACGCCCGCTACGCCGGTGCCATGGTGGATGACTGGTATGCACCGGCCCTGAACGCCGACCACACAACCCCGGCGCCCTGGACCAGCGAGGAAGCCTTCAACTACCTGAGGACGGGCGGCTCGGCACTGCACGGGGTGGCCGTCGGCTCCATGGCCGAGGTTGTTCACCAGGGTCTGGCGCGGGCGTCTGACGACGATATTCATGCCCTGGCCACGTACTTCAGCGATCTCGGCGGTGCGGCGGATGAACCCCAGGACCAGGCCATGATGGCTGCCGCCAAAACCATTGATGCCGCGCATCGCAACGCAGCGGCCACCCTGTCACGAGGTGAGCAGATCTACGCCAAGGCCTGCGCCGCCTGCCATTACAACTCGGCCGACGCACCCAAGGCCCTGCGGCCGGAAATGAGTCTCAACAGCGCGGTCAACGCGCCGAATCCGGACAACCTGATTCGGGTGACGCTGCACGGCGTTTCCACCGAGGACGGCCTGCCCGGCGTCATGATGCCCGGCTTCGACAGCGCCCTCAGCGATGAGGATCTGGTCAGCCTGGTGTCGTTCCTGCGGGATACCCAGAGCTCCCAGCCGGCCTGGAGCAATCTTTCTGAACGCGTTCGGAGCCTGCGGCACTAACGCAGGCTCTCGTCAGCTCAGCTTACGGAGATTACAGATGACCACCAAGTTCACGCTCAATGGCCAGCCGGTTACGGTTGATGTCGCCGACGACACCCCGCTGCTTTGGACCATTCGCGATGAGATCGGCCTGACCGGCACCAAATTTGGCTGCGGCATCGGTATGTGCGGGGCCTGCACCGTGCACGTCAACGGCCGTGCCACCCGCTCCTGCATTACCCCGGTCAGCGCCATCAGTGGCGCCAACATAACCACCATCGAGGGGCTGGACCCGGAAGGCAATCATCCGCTGCAAAAGGCCTGGATCAAAACCCAGACCCCCCAGTGTGGCTATTGCCAGTCCGGGCAGATCATGCAGGCGGCCGCCATGCTGAAAGATTTTCCCGACCCCGACGACGAGCAGATCGACTCGGTGATGAGCGGCAACCTGTGCCGCTGCATGGCCTACGTGCGCATCCGCGAAGCCATTAAAATCGCAGCCAGCGATATGAAGGAGGGGACCTCCAATGGGTAAGTTCTCCAAGTACATCGAAGCCCAGGGTTCTGACATCGTCGACGACACCCCTACCCTGTCCCGGCGTGGCTTCCTGATCGGTGCCGCAGGCGCCGGGTTCACCCTGGCCTTTGCGCGTTCGGGTCTGGCCATGGCGACACCCTCCGAGGCAGTCAGCACGGGGGCCTTTGAGCCCACGATCTGGTATCAGATCTATCCGGATGGTCACATTGTGATCAACATCGCCGAGGCCGAAATGGGCCAGCATGTCGGTACCGCGCTTGCGCGGATTGTTGCCGATGAGCTGGAGGCGGACTGGGCACAGGTAACCCTGAACCACGTCGATACAGACCCCAAATGGGGCGTCATGGTCACCGGTGGCAGCTGGTCGGTCTGGCAGAACTTCACTCCGATGAGCCACGCCGGTGCTGCCGGGCGCATCGCGCTGATCGAGGAAGGCGCCAAGTTGCTGGGTGTTCCAAAGAGCCAGTGCCAGGCCCGGAACAGCCGGGTCATGGCCGGAGACCGGTCGATCAGCTACGGCGAAATCGTCAGCAAGGGTGATATCAGCCGCAGCTACAGCGAAGACGAACTCAAGAAAATGCCGGTCAAGGAGCCGAGCCAGCGTCGCCTCATCGGCAAACAGGCGCACGCTCTCGACATTCCCGACAAAACCAACGGCACCAGTACCTACGGACTGGATGCGCACGTCGACGGCATGGTTTACGCCCGTCCGCTGGTGCCACCCACCCGCTACGGTTCAAAGATCAACAGCATCGATGACTCGGACGCGAAATCGGTCGAGGGCTA
>JAWVWU010000093.1:0-7398 GCA_033723595.1 Marinobacter sp.
GCGATCGCCTATACGCCCGAAGGAGGCCAGGTCAGCCTGACCATGCAGTCTGACCAAACCGCGCTGACCGTCCGGGTCAGTGACAACGGCCCCGGCATTCCGGACGACGACCTGCCCCACATTTTTGACGCCTTCTATCGCGGCGATACCCGCAACGTCGGCAGCCATGCCGGGTTGGGGCTGGCCATCGCCGACCGCATCATGGCGCTCCAGGGCGGGGGTATCGAGGTGTGGAATAACCCCGATGGTCCGGGCGCCACGTTCGCCATTACCCTGCCCTTGGCCAGCGCCCGAACCTGATAGCCCGGGGCTCCGGATCAATCCATGGTCCCGGTGATCCTCACGGCGTTATAGATTCGTAACTGTTTACAGATAACTGCGTAATGCCTGGCGCGCACACTGAACCGTGTCAATGCTGTGGCCGGTGTCTGATGCCGGCCCAGGCGCAGCCAACGAGAGAGGTATCTATTATGAAACGGTCGATAGTGTTCGGATTTTTTATGCTGATTGGCACGCTGGTCGGGTGTCAGGCCGGCGCGGTGGATAACGCGTCGACCGACACCCAGTACGCACCGAAGGATCCGTCACTGAAAGTGGCCACGTTTGCCGGCGGTTGCTTCTGGTGTGTCGAGGCGGGTTTTGAAAAAATCCCGGGCGTAGTCGAAGCCGTCTCCGGTTACACCGGTGGCCACACCAAGAACCCGACCTACGAGGAGGTGTCGTCCGGCACCACCGGGCACACCGAGTCGGTTCAGGTCTACTACGACCCGACCCAGATCACCTACGAAGGGCTGATTCAGGGCTTCTGGCGCTTTATGAACCCTACCGACTCCAACGGTCAGTTCGTGGACCGGGGCAACCAGTACCGGCCCGCGATCTTCTATCACAACGCCGAGCAGAAGCGGATTGCCGAGGCTGCCAAGGAAGCGCTGGACAAGTCCGGGCGCTATGACAAGCCGGTCACGATTGAAATCGTGCCATTCACCACCTTCTACCCGGCGGAAAAGTATCACCAGGACTATTACAAGAAAAACCCGATCCGCTACAAGATCTACACCTTCAACTCGGGCCGCTATCAGTTCATCGACAAGGTCTGGGGCGACGATCAGCATCTGGATTTCAGTCAGTACAAACCGGGCAACAGCGACTCGGGCAGCCACGAGATGAACGGCGAGGCCGGTAAGGTCACGGTCAAACCGCCGGTCACCGGGTTCGGGTTTGATCCCGAGACGTTCCACAAGCCCAGCGATGCGGTACTCAGGGAGAAGCTCACCCCCATCGAGTATGAGGTGACCCAGGAAGACGGCACCGAGCGGGCCTTCAACAATCCCTACTGGGACGAAAAGCGGGCCGGTCTGTACGTGGACGTGGTGTCCGGTGAGCCGCTTTACCTGTCAACGGACAAGTTCAAGTCCGGCACCGGCTGGCCCAGTTTTACCCGGCCGGTCAGCCCGGATGCGGTGGTGGAGAAAGAAGACCGAAGCTGGTTCGGCACCCGCACCGAGATTCGTAGCCGATACGCGGATTCCCACCTGGGACACGTCTTCCACGACGGCCCGGCCCCCACCGGCTTGCGGTACTGCATGGACTCGGCAGCCATGCGGTTTATCCCCAAGGATCAGCTGGCGGCGGCCGGTTATGGCCAGTTCGTTGACAAGGTCGAGCCGGTCAAACCGTAAAGCGCGCCACCTGACCCTTGAGATCTTCGCCCAGTTTGGCCAGTTCGTTGCTGGCACTGGCCACCTGGCCGGCCGAACTGGCGGACTGGTCGCTGACGTCACGGATCAGTGTCACGTTCTGATTGATGTCTTCAGCGACCGACGTCTGCTGTTCTGCCGCCGTCGCGATCTGACTGTTGAACTGCTTGATCTCTTCTACCGCCTGGGAGATTTCCTTGATCGTTTCGCCGGTGGAGCGCGCACTGTCCAGGGTCCGGCCCGCCAGTGTGGTGCCGGACTCCATGGTTTTCACCGAGGCCTCGGCGCTGGACACCAGGTTGGTGATCAGGGTTTCGATCTCGGCCGCTGAGGCCTGGGTGCGCTGGGCCAGCGAACGGACTTCGTCGGCCACAACCGCAAAACCGCGACCCTGCTCTCCGGCCCGGGCCGCCTCGATGGCCGCGTTGAGGGCCAGCAGATTGGTCTGCTCGGCAACCGATTTGATCACGTCCAGCACCGACCCGATGTTCTGGGTGTCGGTCTGCAGACCACGGATGCGGGCCATGGATTGCTCGACTTCGGTGTTGAGCTTGCTCACGTAGGACAGGGTTTCGTCCACCGCCCGTTCGCCTGAGGCCGCTTTTTCGCTGGCATGGCCTGCGGCGGTAAAGGCGTCTTCGGCGCTACGGGCCACTTCGTTGACCGTGGCGACCATCTCGTTCATGGCGGTGGCGACCTGGTCGGTCTGGTCTTTCTGCTGGGTCACGCCGGCACTGGTCTGGTCGGTAACCGCTGACAGCTCCTCGGCGGACGACGCAATGTTGGTGGCGCCGGCGTTGATGCCCTGTACCACATCCCGCAGGCCGGACACCATGATACCGAGCGCCGTGAGCAGTTTGCCCATCTCGTCGCCACGGTTACTGGTGACCTGCATACGCAGGTCGCCGGAGGCAACACGGGTGGCAACATCCACGGCTTCGTTGATCGGTCGGGTGATCATGCGGGTCAGCAGCCACGCCAGCAGCGCGCCGAGCAGGATCACGATGCCGGTCGCCCCCGAGATGATCACGATGGCCTGACTGCGCTGGTCCACCATCCGCTCGAACTGGGTTTTCTGGAGGTCGGTCGCTTCGCTGACACTCTGGCTGGCGACGTCGCTCATGCGTATTTCCAGGTCGCGGGTATCGGCGACGGCGGTGGCGGTTTCATGAAAATCGGTGACGTACTGGTTGAACATGCCGGTCACTTCATCCTTGACCGCGGGCTCGAGGAACGAGGACTTGATCGAGCGCAGCGCCCGCTCGGCGGCAGAGTCAAACTGTTTCAGTGCTTTGTCGTCTTCGTCCACCAGGAAATTACGCTCGGAGCGGCGCATCTGCTTGAGGGTGGCATTGGCCATGTAGAGCTTGTCTTCGTTGCTCAGCCGGCCTTCAAGGGCGCGAACATGCTCCTCCAGCTTGGCCAGGCTGTCTTCTTTCGCCTGGCGGTTGCTGGCCACTTCGTCCAGCAGGTCACTGTAATTGCGGGCACCTTCATCAATGCGTGAAAGACTCACTTTGTCGGCGGGTACTTTGAGTTTGCCGCGCAGTTCGGCGACCAGTTGGCCAGCATCCGCGATCAGCGTCTTGGCCTGGGTCACGTACTCGGGCTTGCCGCGCATCAGGAAGTTTTTCTCTTCCACCCGGGCCGCTCGCAGATCCGACTCGATGGTGCCCAGCCGGGCCACGATGGTGGAGCGCTCACCGTAGCTGTTGATGGTCTGCAGGCCAACCAGGCCGATGGCGATGGACAGCGCAATGAGCACTGCAAAGCCCAGTGATAATTTCAGGCCAATGGACAGGTTGGAGTAGAACTGGGTCACCCGCATGGTGGACTCCCTCGACAATTATTGTTGGTCGTAAGCAGGGTCGATTCTGACACCGGGGTCGCTGATCCGCGGGCCTGTGCCCCTGGCTTCCCAAAGGCGCAGGCCGGCTGCGGGAAGGATCGAGGCACCCGGGTGCCGATCCGGATCAGGCGCGCGTCAGAGGCGACTGGTTCAAAATAAAACGCTGTTTCACTGCCTATAGTTAAGTGCCTGATGCACCGATCAATCAAGTCCGTTTTGGTAACAGTCTGCGAACGCTTTGTGATATCCGGTGGTCAGGCCGGTGCGGGCCGGGTCGGACACCCACCTAGCCGCCCTTGAAGAACAGGTTCGGCAGGTAGGTCGCAATCTCCGGAAACACCATGATCAGCGCGATACCGAGAATTTCCACCAGGACAAACGGCACGATAGACCGGTAGATGTCGTTCATGGTGATGCTCGGCGGCACAATGCCTTTCAGGTAGAACAGATTGAACCCGAACGGCGGTGTCATGTAGCCGATTTCCATGTTGATCACGAACAGGATACCGAACCAGATCGGATCGAAGCCCAGGGCCTCGATGATGGGTATGAAGACCGGCAGGGTAATCATCATGATACCGACCGGATCCAGCACCATGGCCAGCAGGAAGGTGATCAGCATCATCGAGATGACCACACCCCAAGGACCGCCGGGCACCATCGCCATCAGGCCCTCGATCAGGTCCTGAGCCCCCATGCTCTGATAGGCCGCGCTGAAGGCATGGGCCGCGAACAGAATCCACATGATCATGCCGGTGAGCTTGAAGGTCCGGATCGAGGCCTCCTGCAGCATCGGCCAGGTCAGCTTGCCGTAGGTGGCGGCCGAAATCAGGGCGCCCAATACGCCGACCGCGGCGGCTTCGGTGGGTGTGGTGATGCCGCCGATGATCGATCCCAGCACCATGAACACGATCAGAATCGGCAACAGCACCGCACGCAGGGCCCGGAACTTTTCGGGCCAGCTGGCGCGCTCTTCAGGTGGCAGGGCCGGCGCCAGGTGCGGCTGAAAATAGCAGCGAATGACGATGTACAGGGCGGTCAGAATCATCAGCATGATGCCCGGCAGGATCCCCGCGGCGAACATTTTGCCGACCGAGACACCGGTGATCAGGGCGTACAGGATCATCAGAATGCTCGGCGGAATCAGAATGCCCCAGCCGCCGCCGGTGTTGATGACGCCAAGGGCCATGTTCTTGTCATAACCCCGGTCCAGCATCGATGGCAGGGCGATGGTCCCCATGGCGACGACCGCGGCGCCGCTGATCCCGACCATGGCGGCGAACACCGCGCAGATGAGCAGGGTGCCGATGGCCAGCCCGCCCCGCACGCCGCCCCACCAGAGATGCATCATGCGGTACAGGTCCCGGGCCACCCCGGTGCGTTCCAGCACCATGGCCATGAATACAAACAGCGGAATGGCCACCAGGGTGAAGCTGCCCATGGTGCCCCAGATCTGGGAGGCCACCATGAAAAAGGAGTCGAATCCCCAGGTGAAGTAGAGGAACACAACCGACACGCCGCCCAGCACAAACGCGAGCGGCAGGCCCAGCATCAGGAAAAACAGCAGGGCGCCGAAAAACAGCAGGGTCAGGGCTTCAATGCTCACAGCGTGTCTCCGGCGTCTGTCGATTCAGGCTGGTAGTAGCTCATGTTAAAGGCGATGGCAATGTCCTCCAGCAGCTTGACCAGCCCCTGCAGAACGAGCAGCCCCGTGCCGACGGGAATGGCGAGTTTGACCGGCCAGATTGGCGGGTTCCACGCTGAATAGGAGGTTTCCAGGCTGGCAATGGATTCCCGGGCGATGTCGACGCCGAAGTACAGCAAAGCCAGGGTAAAGGCAAAAAACACGGTGGAGGTGATAATGTCCGTGACCGCCTGCCCTCGTGGTGTCATGTGCGAATAGACCAGGTCCACGTTGACGTGGCCCCGGTGCGCCATGATGTAGCCGCCGGACATCACCGCATAGACGCCGAACAGCATCTGTGTCAGCTCATTGGTCCAGACCGTGGGTGAGTTGAAGAGGTAACGGAAGCCGACCTCCATCAACAGGAATACAAACATGGCGAAAATGAGGTAGGACACCCATTTCCCGATCAGTTTGTTCATTCGGGTGACGCCCGTCATGAATGCACTCAGCGCACGCATGGAATCCTCCGGGAAGGGTGGTTGTGCAACAACGGAAAAGGCCGGAGACCCAACGGTCTCCGGCCCGGGTCTTCAGCGCTTACAGGTAGCCAAGATCGGCCAGGTAGGACTTCAGCATGCCCAGGGCTTTCTCAGCCTTGGGGCCACGCTTGCCTTCCTCGTCCCAGGTCTGCTGAGCCACTTTGACCAGGCGGTCCTGGACGTCGTCCGGCAGGGTGTTGACCTGCACGCCCAGTTCCTTGATGGCCTTGGCCAGAACGATCTGTTCTTTGTACTGATACTCGTTGGTACGGAACCAGAACTGCTCTTCCAGCGCCTGCTTGACGATGTTCTGCATGTCTTCCGGCAGTTTGTCCAGGGCCTTCTGGCTGACGATGATGACGTCGGTTCCGGCAATGTTCAGGGCCGGCTTGACGTGGTACTTGGCAATTTCGTAGAGGCCCATGCTGTAGGCACCTTGCGCGGCGCCCCAGTGAGCACCGTCGACAACGCCGGAATCCAGCGCGGAGTAGAGTTCACCGCCGGGAATGTACGACGCGGCGGCACCGGCTTCGGTGAGGAACTTCTGCAGCGCACCGGAGGACCGGATTTTCAGGCTGGTAAAGTCTTCCCAGGTCTTGATGGGCTTCTTGACCACCATTTCGGTCGGGTAGACCTTGTCTGTGGCCCAGTAGACGCCATACTGAGCGGCCTCATCGCGCAGCATCTTTTCAAAGCCCAGGTTCTGATGGAAGTAGGCAGCCTCCCAGACGTGACGGAAAGCAAACGGCAGGCCGGAGGCAATGCCGGCCAGGGTCATTTTGTCCTGGGCATAGGCAGGGGAGATGGTGCCCATTTCCAGAATGCCGCGGCTGACAGCGTTAAACGTATCCTTGGGCTTGAACAGCGCGCCGGATTCATACAGCTTGAGTTGCAGACGACCGTCGGTGCGCTCTTCGATGACACGCTTCAGACGGCCCAGGCTGTCGGTGTAGGAGCTGCTGGAGCCGGGCCAGTGAGACTGGACTTTCCAGGTGATGGTATCGGCGGCGGCAGCCGGCGCACTGGTCAGAGCGGCGGAGATGCCCAGGGTCAGGGCGGACGCATACAACGTCACACGTTTGCGAAGACTGGTAAGGGTATTCATAAAAACCTCTTTTTATCGGGTAACACAGCGTAGGAATTTTATTTTAATTTCGCTGTGCAGAATAGCAAACTGCACAACGAATCAGCGTTTTCCGAATCTATCACAAAGGTCCGTTTTTGCAAGCATAGCCGCATGGACCCTAGCCTCGGCCCCCACTGAACGGGGCGCTCCGATAACCGTCCGGGTCAGAACCGCGATCACCGAAGCCCTGTTAGAGACCCCGCTGCGTTCAATTGGTTCCCGGCGGCCAGGCCAGACCGGCAGGATTGAGCACGGCATCGAGCAAGCGGCCAAAAGCCAGCAATGTTTTCTCGCTGTAAGCGGGCCCGACAATCTGCACCGCCAACGGCAGTCCGCTGTCGGTATAGCCGACTGGCAGACTCAGGGCCGGCAGACCGGCGATCCCGGCCAGTCCCGCCCAGACGGTGACGTCCATATACGGTTGCGGCTTGCCGTTGATGGTCAGCGTCCGGTCGAGGGCACCGGTGGCCTGATCATGGGCGAAGGGCAGCGTGTGCACGACCGGGCAGAGCAGCACGTCGTAGTGGCGGAAAAAGTCTGCCCAGTTGGCCTGTAGCCGC
>JAWVWU010000094.1:0-7391 GCA_033723595.1 Marinobacter sp.
GAATGCCACGGCGACCTGCATCTGGCCAACATCACGGTATTCGAGGGCGAGGTCACCGTGTTCGACTGCATCGAATTCAGCGAGCCGTTTCGCTGGATCGATATCATCAACGACCTGGCGTTCCTGCTGATGGATCTGGAGTCGCGCCGGGAGCAGCCGCTCGCCTACCGGGTTCTGAATACCTGGCTGGAGTACACCGGCGACTTCGACGGCGTCGCCCTGCTGCCCCTGTACAAGACCTATCGGGCCCTGGTGAGGGCCAAGATCGCACTGTTTACGCTGGGCAACCCTGCTTTGAGCGAGGCTGAAAAAACCGGACTCAGGCAACGCTATCGCGATTACGCCAACCTGGCGGAAAGCTACAGCAACATTCCGAGCCGCTATCTGCTGGCCACCACAGGGCTGTCCGGCAGCGGCAAATCGGTGATGAGCAACGCACTGGCACAGAATCTGGGCCTGATCCGGCTGCGCTCGGACGTGGAGCGTAAGCGGCTGTTCGGCCTTGGACCGCTTGATGACAGCCGTTCGGGACTCAAGTCGAACATATACACCGATCAGGCGACACGGGATACCTACAATACCCTCGCGTCGACCGCCACGAGCCTGCTCGCCGCCGGCCTGCCGGTCATTGTCGATGCCGCCAACCTCAAGCAGGCCGAGCGCGAGCAGCTTGAGCAGGTGGCTGAGAACCAGGGCGTACCGTTCGCGCTGATCGATTGTCAGGCCCCAGAGGCGCTCCGACGCGAGTGGATCCGTGCCCGTGCCAACGATGCGTCGGAGGCCAAGGAGGAACTGCTGGAACAGCAACAGAGCTGGCTGGAGCCCCTGACCGACCGTGAAAAAAACCACACCGTCCACGTGCATACCGAGCAGGACTTTGTGGCGTCGGCCCTTGCGGACCGGATCCGCCAACACTTCGGTCTGGTTACCGACTGATCGTCCACTGGACTAGACTGTTGTCGGGTTGGCAACGCCCGTTGCCGCACACAGGTGCGGACCACCACGCCAGCCCATAACATCGGACCACCACAGACAGAGGCTCTGGCATGGAAGATATTCGCATTCTGGAAGACCCGCTCTACAAAACGCTTCGCAACGAGAATATTGAGGCCTTCAACAGCGCCAAGGCCCGCATGACTGAACTGCCCAGTTTCACGCACGGGGACTTCAGGGGACTGGACCTGCGTGGCATGGACGCGGACGGCCTTGACCTGAGCCATGCCTACTTCCGGGGTGCGGACTTGCGGGGTATCGACTTCAGCAAAGCCAACCTGAACGGCTCCAGCATCGCCGGCGCCAAGATATCCGGATGCCTGTTCCCGAGCCAACTGCACGCGGACGAAATCGTCATGTCGCTCAACCACGGTACCCGCATGCGGTATAACGTCGGCAAATAGGTCGTGGTATGACCGACTCCCACCCGCCAGTCACCGACGGGCACTGGCACCGCATTTGTGACGGCAACGAATTGAACGGTACCCAGTGCAGGGAGTTTGTGGTGGCAGACACCCCCGGCTTTGCCTTCCGCCACCAGGGGGAGGTTCGGGCATTTATCAACCGATGCCCCCATCTGGGTATCGAACTGAACTGGATGCCGGACCGCTTTTTTGATCTCGAGCAGACATTTATCCAGTGTTCGACGCACGGCGCCCTGTTTCTGCCACAGACCGGCCATTGCATCGCCGGTCCCTGTGCCGGCGAACACCTGGTCGCCCTGCCGGTTCGTGAACAGGACGGCCAGGTCGAGGTCTGCGTCAGTCCAGACTGACCGGCAATGGCCTGACCAGTGCCAGTGATCCGGAGGGCTCGCCCTGATCAGCCAGACCGGCCTGGAGGGCGATCAGTTCCACCCCGCACGCCACCGCCTCACGCAACAGGCGACCGTAATCCGCATCGATATGATCGGCGGGTTTCACCTGTTCAATCCCGGTATGGTTGACACAGAACACCAGCACGCCGCGGTCGCCCGCCGTTACCCGGGCCATCAACTCCCGAAGGTGTTTCTGACCGCGCGTCGTCACTGCATCCGGGAAGTAACCGGTGCCCTGTTCGCACAGGGTCACATTTTTCACTTCCACCCAGGCGTCCGGTCGCTCCGCGTGATCACTGAGTAACAGGTCGATCCGGCTCTTTTCGGCGCCGTAGCGTACCTCCGGCCGACAGCGGCCATAACCGGCCAGGGCGGGAATCACGGACCGCTCGACAGCCGCCCTGACCTGGCTGTTGGGGCGAGCGGTGTTGATACAGGCAATGACACCGGGCGAGGTCTCAACGAGCTCCCAGGTGTAGCGCAGCTTTCGCTTGGGGTTATCACTGACGCTGAGCCAGACCCGCGCGCCGTCGGGCTGACATCCGAGCATGGACCCGGTGTTCGGGCAATGCGCGGTGACGTCGGAGCCGTCAGACAGCCGGACATCGGCAAGAAAACGCTTGTAGCGCCGAATCAGGCGCCCCTCGACCAACTCCGGCAAATTCATGACCGACTCCATCAGGCAGTGGCAGACAGGCTCGCCATCATACGCAAAGCGATTATCGGGTCCAATCCACAAACCCGGCATCACAACGCTGGCGCCACCCGGGCTTATCTGCTATTTTCCGCAAATTCTGGGGATTCCCGCTGTTGCCTGATGGCCAGGAAGCCTCCACTTAACGGTAACAGAACGACCAACAAAGACGGTGTTCAAACCTGTTAAGATGCAGGGAAAGACCCCTGACAAGCGTCAGATGCATCAGCGCAACCAGCGACCGACAGACCGCTGATTGTCGTTTTGGAAGAACGCGCCAACCGATCACAGGTGTCAGCGTTCTGTTGAAGTATAAGGGAAGAGGCCGTTTTCAATGGCAAAAGCTGAACAGAAACCACGCGAGAGCTTCACCAACTTCACCCCGTATGAAATGAAAAAGGGTGAAGAGTACATGAGCACGGATATGCTCGATCATTTCCGCAACCTGCTGCTGAGCTGGAAACAGGAACTGATGGAAGAAGTTGACCGCACCATGCATCACATGCAGGAAGATGCCGCCAACTACGCCGATCCCAGTGACCGGGCCACCCAGGAAGAAGAGTTCAGCCTGGAGCTCAGAACCCGGGATCGCGAACGCAAGCTGATCAAGAAAATTGACCAGACCATCGATCGCATCGACAAGGACGACTACGGCTTCTGCGATCAGTGCGGCGTCGAAATCGGCACCCGTCGACTGGAAGCCCGGCCGACCGCTACCCTGTGTATTGACTGCAAGACCCTGGCGGAGATTCGTGAGCGCCAGACTGGCATCTGAGCCGCAACGGACCTGAGGCCGGGAACCTGTTTCCGGCCGGGGGTCCATGAGCCTGCGCATGACGAAACCGGTCTACCGTGGTCGTTTCGCCCCTTCCCCCACCGGCCCCCTGCATTTTGGTTCGCTGGTGACAGCCCTGGCCAGTTATCTGGATGCCCGCCACGCTGCGGGCCAATGGCTGGTGCGCATCGAAGACCTGGATCCGCTGCGGGAGTCCAGCACCGCCATCATCCGCATTTGCGACAGCCTGGAGGCACACGGACTGATATCCGATGAGCCGATCCGGTTTCAGTCACAGCGCCACGATGCCTACGACACTGTCATAGCCGGCCTGCTCCGGGAACATCGAGCCTATCGCTGCAGGTGCTCACGCAAAGAGCTCAGAGCCCACGGTGGCCGTCACCCCAACCGCTGTCGGGAGCGCCCGCTGCCCGACACAGAGCGCCTGCTGCCCGACACAGAGCGCCCGCTGCCCGACACAGAGCGCCCGCTGCCCGACACAGATAGTCCCCATGCAATCCGGTTTGCCCTTCAGGACCAGACCGCCCACTGGCTGGACGAGCTGCTGGGCCCGCAAGTCCAGTCGGTTCAGGCAGAGCTGGACGATCCGGTCATCCGGCGTAAGGAAGGCTTTTACGCCTATCAGCTGGCCGTGGTCGTGGACGACATCGACCAGGCCATCACCCACGTGGTCAGGGGCTCGGACCTGCTCCCGATGACCGCGCAACAGCAGCAGATCTATCAGGCACTGGGGCACCGCCCTCCGCACTGGCTGCATATCCCGGTGATCCTCAATTCGCAGGGCCAGAAACTGAGCAAACAGACCCATGCCCCCGCGCTGGATGACAGTCGCGCCGGACGGAACCTCTGGCAGGCCCTGGTCGCCCTGAACCAGTCGCCACCGGTCAGCCTGCAAACCTCTGCCGTGGCGACCATCCTGGGTTGGGCCAGCGACCACTGGCAGCCGGAGCGGATTCACCGGCATTCCAGCACCGGGCCGGTCCGCTGACAAGGCAGCGCCGGACGTGGTATAAACGCAGCTCACAACGACCATCGGGATAGCGTGTCGGATGTATATTTATCGCCTGGTCTTTCTGCTGGTACTGGCCATTTATATCTTCTCGCCGAACATTCTGGACTGGTGGGTGTCGCCGGGAAATGCCTGGTACTCGCCCTACCTGATCTGGGCCGGTCTGATTGCCATGGGCTTCTGGCTTGAGTGGCGGCGGGACCCCAATGAGTTTTAGCCTGCCCTCGCTGCTGCTGGTCAGCCTGCTCTACCTGACATTCCTGTTCGCCCTGGCCCACATGACCGACCGCGGACTGATCCCACGTCAGTGGGTTCGCAGCCCCCTCGTTTATGTCCTGAGCCTTGGGGTATACGCAGGCATATGGGCGATTTACGGCGCGGTCGGCATGGCCGCCGACTCCGGTTTCGTCTTCCTTGCCTACTACCTGGGCATCAGCGGCGCGTTTCTGCTGGCCCCGGTGCTGCTCAACCCGATCATGCGCATCGGCCGCGCCTACCAGCTGACATCCCTGGCGGATCTGTTCGCGTTCCGCTATCGCAGCCAGTGGGCGGGCACCCTGGTCACCCTGTGCTCGGGCGCGGCCATCCTGGCGCTGCTGAGCATGCAGATCAAGGCCGTCTCGACATCGGTCAGCCTGCTCTCACCCGGCGCGTCACCACAGCTGGCGAGCGTTCTGTTCAGTCTGACCGTGGTGCTGTTCGCGGTACTGTTCGGCGCCCGCCGCGACCAGGGATCAGACAGTCATCATGGTCTGGTGCTGGCCGTGGCCTTCGATTCACTGATCAAACTGGGCGCCATCCTGTTGCTCGGCGGCATTGTGCTGGTGAGTGTCTTCGGTGGACTGGGTGGGCTGGACACCTGGCTACAGGGTTATTCCGGCCGGGTCGGCGCGCTCGAGGGCGGTATTGATGACGGCAGCTGGCGGGCGTTGATGCTGATGTCCTTTGCCGGTGCGCTGGTGCTGCCGCATATGTATCACATGATTTTCAGTGAGAACCCCAGCCCACGCGCGCTGGCCCGCGCAAGCTGGGGCCTGCCGCTGTATCTGCTGCTGCTGGCCCTGCCGGTGCCGCTCATTCTCTGGGGCGGCATCCGGCTGGCCGTGGATGTGCCACCCAACTTCTTTGCACTCGGCATCGCCATGGCGCTGAACAGCCCTGCCCTGACCCTGCTGATGTACATCGCCGGCATGTCCGCCGCCAGCGGGCTGATGATCGTCTCGACCCTGGCCCTCGCCGGCATGGTCCTGAACCACGTGGTACTGCCCCTGCGCACGCCCCGGGACCAGGGCGACATCTACCGCTGGCTGCGCTGGGTGAAACGCGTTCTCATCGCGCTCATTATCCTCGCCGCCCTGCTGTTCCACGAACTGATTGGCAAACATCTGGACCTGGCCATACTGGGCGCCTTGTCGCTCACCGGTTTGCTGCAGTTACTGCCGGGTGCCCTCGGCATTATATACTGGCCTGAGGGCAACCGTCGTGGGCTGATCGCCGGGCTCGCCGCGGGCACCGCAACCTGGGCAGTGACGCTGGTTCTGCCGTTCTCCCGGGCCGGCGAGCTGCCGGCCTGGCTGCAACTGCCGCTCGCCCCCGACAGCACCAACTGGTACATCTTTACGTTTGTCAGCCTGGCCCTGAACGTGGCCGTGTTTACCGTGGTGTCGGTGGTCAGTAAAACCACCAAAGAAGAGAGTAGCGCCGCCCAGGCCTGCTCCATGGGCGCACTGTCCCGCCCCCAGCGCCGGGAGCTGCTGGCCACGTCGTCCGAGGATTTCGTCAAACAACTGGCCGAGCCGCTGGGACACAGCGTCAGTCAGCGTGAGATTGAGCGCGCCCTGACCCAGCTCAAGCTGCCGGCGGTGGAATACCGGCCCTACCAACTCAGGCGCCTGCGCGATCAGGTGGAAATCAACCTGTCGGGCCTGCTCGGCCCTTCCGTGGCCCGGGACATGGTCAAGCGCCACCTGGGCTACAAACCCATGGCCGGCAGCGGAACCGCCCAGGACATCCATTATGTGGAACGGGCGCTGGGCGACTACCAGAACCAGCTCACGGGACTGGCCGGTGAACTGGACAATCTCCGGCGCCACTATCGTCAGACCCTCCAGAATCTGCCTATTCCGGCCTGCTCGGTCGGTGACGACGGTGAAATCCTGATGTGGAACCACGCCATGGAAGATCTCACCGAAATTGCGGCCGAGGACGTGGTCGGCGCCCGCATGCTGGCCTTACCGGAGCACTGGCACCTGCTGTTTGAGGACTTCGTCAACGGCCCGGACCTGCACCGGTACAAGCATCGCCTGGATCTCCGCGGCCGCCCGCACTGGCTCAACCTGCACAAATCGACGCTCAGCGGCCCCGACCACTCCGAAGGCGGCAGCATTATTCTGGTGGAAGATCAGACGGAAACCCGCCTGCTGGAAGACGAGCTGATGCACAGCGAACGGCTGGCCTCCGTGGGTCGACTGGCCGCCGGGGTCGCCCATGAAGTCGGCAATCCGGTGACCGGCATTTCGTCCCTGGCCCAGAATCTCAAACTGGAGACCGATGACGCCAACATTCTGGATACCGCCAATCAGATCCAGCAGCAGACGCGCCGCATCTCGACCATTCTGCAATCGCTGATGAATTTTGCCCGCACCGGCAACCACGCCCAGGCCAATCGCTACGAACCGGTGGTCATCCGGCGCTGCGTCGACGAATCGATCAACCTGTTGTCGCTGAGTGACAAGGGACGAAACATCCTGTACCTGAACGAGTGCCCGGAGAGCCTCACCATCCTGGGCGACGAGCAGCGGTTGGTGCAGGTATTTGTCAACTTGCTGGCAAACGCCCGGGATGCCTCACCGGACGACGGTCGAATCGTGATCGGTGGAAACCGCGAGGGTTACTCCGCTATCATCGAGGTGCTCGATGCGGGCGAGGGCATTCCCGAAGACCAGCTGGACCATATTTTCGAGCCGTTCTACACCACCAAAGCTGCTAATCAGGGCACCGGTCTCGGTTTGTCGCTGGTCTACAGCATTATTGAAGAGCATTACGGTAATATTCAGGTCGAGAGCCCGGCCGACTCCCGGAC
>JAWVWU010000095.1:0-7381 GCA_033723595.1 Marinobacter sp.
GACCGCACCAAACCGGTTCTTGATGCCCCGCAAAGTCCGGTAACGGCTGTCGCTCGAGCCCTCCAGGAGGATGGAGCAGTCGATCATGTGTTCCAGAACCTTGGGGCCGGCCAGGCTGCCATCTTTGGTCACGTGGCCCACTAGAAACAGGATGGTTCCGGTCTGCTTGGCGAATCGTGTCAGAAAAGCCGCACTTTCACGGACCTGGGAAACGCTACCCGGCGCGGACTCGATATCGGCCACGTGCATCACCTGGATACTGTCGACCACCAGAATGCGGGGCGATTCCGTCTCCAGCACCTGGAGCAGCCGCTCAACACTGGTTTCAGACAGCATTTTCAGATCTTTGGTCGGCAGGCCCAGTCGTTTCGCGCGCATGGCTACCTGCTGCAGGGATTCTTCGCCCGTGACGTAAAGCGCCGGGACACTGGCCGCCAGATGGCAGACCGCCTGAAGCAGCAGGGTGCTTTTGCCGGCGCCGGGGTGTCCGCCCATCAGCACTGCGGACCCGCTGACCAGGCCACCGCCGAGGACACGGTCAAATTCCTGCATGCCGGTACTGATGCGCGGCTGTTCCGCCAGGCTGACGTCGTCCAGGCTCTGAATCTGTGACAGACTGCCGGCAAATCCCTCGAAACGGGCGCCGCGAGCCCCTTTTGTATTGGCGCTGACGCCGCGGACTTCACTGATTGTGTTCCATGCCTGACAGGCGGTGCATTGGCCCTGCCATTTAGCGTAATCCGCGCCACACTCGGTGCAGACAAATGCAGTTCTGGGTTTTGCCATGGGCCGGGTTCACTTGTCGGGTCGTATCGCCGGTCGCAGGGCCGGCAGGAACACCCGGGACACGGCGAGCCTCGCCGGCTCAGCCCGTGCCCGGGGCGGGTAGACCGGATCGTGGGTGATCAGGCCAGTTTCTTGTACTTCATCCGTTGCGGGACCATGGCGGAGTCGCCTTTGCGGCGCTTGTGATCCTCATCATACTCGGTAAAGTTCCCCTCGAAGAACACCACCTCACTGTCGCCCTCGAAGGCGAGGATGTGCGTTGCGACCCGATCAAGGAACCAGCGATCGTGGGAAATGACCATGACCGAGCCGGGAAAGTTCAGCAGCGCCTCTTCCAGCGCCCGCAGGGTTTCCACATCAAGATCGTTGGTTGGTTCGTCAAGCAACAGCACATTGCCGCCTTCCTTGAGCAGCTTGGCCAGGTGCAGTCGGTTGCGCTCACCGCCGGACAGGTCGCCAACACGTTTCTGCTGGTCGCCGCCCTTGAAGTTGAAACGTCCGACGTAGGCCCGGGACGGCGTCTGGTAATTGCCGACCTGGATAATATCCTGGCCGTCACTGAGCTCTTCCCAGACGGTTTTTGTGCCGTCAAGGTCGCGCATCTGGTCGACGTAGGCGAGCTTCACCGATTCGCCCACGGTAATCTTGCCAGCGTCCGGCTGATCGTGACCGGCCACCATGCGGAACAGCGTGGACTTACCGGCGCCGTTGCCACCGATGATGCCCACGATGGCCCCGGGCGGCACCGTAAACGACAGGTCGTCGTAGAGCAGTTTGCCGTCGAACGATTTGCTGACGTGTTCCACTTCGATCACTTTATCCCCCAGGCGAGGGCCCGGCGGTATGTACAGTTCGTTGGTTTCGTTCCGTTTCTGGAAGTCCTGGCTGCTCATCTCCTCGAAGCGGGCGAGGCGGGCCTTGCTCTTGGATTGCCGACCCTTGGCGTTGCTGCGCACCCATTCCAGTTCGTGCTTGATGGTCTTCTGGTGGGCGGCTTCCTGCTTGGCCTCAATCTCCAGGCGTTTTTCCTTGGCCTCGAGCCATTGGCTGTAATTGCCCTCGAACGGAATGCCCTGACCGCGGTCCAGCTCCAGAATCCAGCCAGCGACGTTGTCGAGGAAGTAGCGGTCGTGGGTGATCGCGACGACGGTGCCCGAATAATCGTGCAGAAAGCGCTCCAGCCAGGCCACAGACTCGGCGTCAAGGTGGTTGGTGGGCTCATCGAGCAGAAGCATATCGGGGCCTGACAGCAGCAGACGGCAGAGTGCGACGCGCCGGCGCTCGCCTCCCGACAGGTTTGCCACGCTGGCGTCCCAGGCTGGCAACCGCAGGGCGTCAGCGGCCACTTCAAGCTTGCGCTCGATGTCGTGGCCGTCGGTTGCCTGTATCAACGCTTCCAGTTCGCCCTGTTTTTTGGCCAGGGCGTCAAAGTCGGCATCCGGTTCGGCATAGGCTGCGTACACCTGGTCAAGCTCGGCCAGGGCGTCGTGAACGCTGGCGACCGCCTCATCAACCACTTCCTTGACGGTCTTGGTGTCGTCCAGTTCCGGCTCCTGAGGCAGATAGCCTACGTTGATACCGGGCTGAGGCCGGGCTTCGCCGATGTAATCCTGGTCGATACCCGCCATGATTCGGAGCAGGGTTGATTTGCCTGAGCCATTAAGGCCCAGCACACCGATTTTCGCACCGGGGAAAAAGCTCAGCGAAATATCCTTGAGAATTTCACGCTTGGGCGGGACAACCTTGCCCACCCGGTTCATGGAAAATACGTACTGGGCCATAACTGGCAGGATCCTCTCGGTTGGTGTCGCAACGGGCAAAACAGGCCTGTTAAGGTAGCGAAACTGGGGGCTTATAGCAATCGGCAGGGTCGGAACGGGGGTAGAGTGGCGTTCCGTCTGAAAAGATGATTTAAGGGGTCGTAATGCGCTAGAATAGCGGCCCTTTTATGAAGGAGTGCCCGGTAGCCTCAGGATCGTTCTGAAGGCCAACACCGATCCACCTAGGGTCCGGCCACTCCTGTTCAGCCGCATTTTTGAGAGCCTGTCAGCAGGCTCAGTACACAGAGGCAGCGCATCCATGTTTAACCGTGATATGAAAATTGCCGGATTTGACGACGAAGTCTGGAACGCCATCCAGGCCGAGAACAACCGTCAGGAAACGCACATCGAACTGATCGCGTCGGAAAATTACACCAGCCCGCGCGTCATGGAAGCGCAGGGTAGCATGCTGACCAACAAATACGCGGAAGGCTACCCCGGCAAGCGCTATTACGGGGGCTGTGAACATGTCGATGTGGTCGAGGAACTGGCGATCGAACGTGCCAAGTCCCTGTTCGGTGCGGCTTACGCGAACGTTCAACCGCATTCCGGGTCACAGGCCAACTCGGCGGTCTACATGGCGCTCATGCAGCCCGGCGAGACTGTTCTGGGCATGAGCCTTGCCCATGGCGGGCACCTGACCCACGGCGCCAGTGTCAATTTTTCGGGCAAGATCTACAAAGCGGTCCAGTACGGACTGAACCCGGAAACCGGGCTGATCGACTACGATGAAGTCGAGAAGCTGGCCCTGGAGCACAAGCCCAGAATGATCGTGGCGGGTTTCTCTGCCTACTCGCAGCCACTCGATTTTGCGCGCTTCCGTGAAATTGCCGACAAGGTCGGTGCCTACCTGTTTGTGGATATGGCCCACGTTGCCGGGCTGGTAGCCGCGGGCGTCTATCCGGACCCGATTCCGCATGCCCACGTAGTGGCGACGACGACTCACAAGACCCTGCGCGGCCCCCGTGGCGGCCTGATTCTCGCCTGTGACGACGAGGCATTGCAGAAAAAGCTTAACTCGGCGGTCTTCCCGGGCGGCCAGGGCGGCCCGTTGATGCACGTGATCGCTGCCAAGGCCGTCTGCTTCAAGGAAGCCATGAGCGACGATTTCAAGCGCTACCAGCAGCAGGTTGTCAAAAACGCCAAGGCCATGGCCAATGTGTTCATGGAACGGGGCTTCGACGTGATCTCCGGCGGCACCGAGAACCACCTGTTCCTGGTCAGCCTCATCAAGCAGGACATTACCGGGAAAGACGCTGATGCGGCATTGGGTAACGCCCATATTACGGTCAACAAGAACGCGGTTCCCAACGATCCGCGCTCGCCTTTCGTGACCTCCGGACTGCGTATTGGTACGCCGGCGATTACCACGCGCGGCTGCGGCGAGTCCGAATGCCGGGATCTGGCCGGCTGGATGTGCGATATACTCGACAATCTTGACGACGATGCCATTAACGAACGGGTCCGCAATCAGGTCACCGACCTGTGCAAGCGCTTCCCGGTCTACGCAGGCTGATAGCCAGGAACCGCCGGGCGTAGCGAACATCCGCCCGGCGTTCATCCGGAGCACTGAACATGCATTGCCCATTTTGTGGTAAAGCCGACACCAAGGTCATTGATTCGCGGTTGGTCGCCGAGGGCGATCAGGTACGCCGTCGGCGCGAATGCCTGTCCTGTCACGAGCGATTTACCACATTCGAGTCCGCCGAACTGGTGATGCCCCGGGTCGTCAAACAGGATGGCACCCGACAGCCGTTTGATGAAGACAAGCTTCGGGATGGCATCATGAAGGCGCTTGAGAAGCGCCCGGTCAGTATTGAAGAGATCGAGGCTGCGCTCAACCGTATCCGGTTTCGCCTGCGGGCCACCGGAGAGCGTGAGGTGAAGTCGATGCAGCTGGGCGAAGAGGTGATGACCGAATTGCGCCAGCTCGACAAAGTTGCCTATGTCCGTTTTGCCTCGGTTTATCGCAGTTTCCAGGATATCAACGAGTTCAAGGAAGAGATCGAGCGGTTGTCGGTCCACATGACCGAAGGCACCGACGCGGTAGCCAAGGTCCTGGCCGAGAATGGCAAGTCTGAAGGTCAGTCATGATCACTGACCAGGATATCGCCTTGATGGCGAGGGCTATACAGCTTGCATGGCGCGGCCGCTTCTCGACTCACCCCAATCCCCGGGTCGGTTGTGTGATCGCCAGAGACGGCCAGATTCTCGGTGAGGCCTGGCACGAACGCGCCGGTGAGGCTCATGCCGAGGTCTTGGCGCTCAGCCAGGCCGGGCATCAGGCGCGCGGTGCGACTGCCTATGTGACACTGGAGCCGTGCAGCCATTTCGGCCGCACGCCGCCCTGCGTGCGGGCCCTGCAGGATGCCGGCGTGGCGCACGTATTCGCCGCGACCAAAGATCCCAATCCGTCGGTGTCCGGGCGCGGCCTGCAGCAACTTCGGGACGCCGGGATCCGGGTGACCGAGGGCGTGCTGGCCGAACAGGCAGAAGCGCTCAACCCCGGTTTCATGAAACGTATGCGCACCGGTCGGCCGTTTGTGCGGGTGAAGGTTGCGGCCAGCCTGGATGGCAGAACCGCCATGGCCTCGGGTGAAAGCCAGTGGATTACAGACGCCGCCGCCCGCCAGGACGTGCAGCGCCTACGGGCGATGAGCGACGCCATTCTGACCGGTGTTGGTACTGTGCTGGCGGATGATCCGTCACTGACGGTCCGCCGTTCCGAGCTGGGTGATATCGGCCAGGCGACGGAACCCTCCCGGCAGCCTTTGAGGGTCATCGCGGACCGCGATGCGCGCACGCCTCCAGGCGCCCGCATCCTTCAGGGCGGCGATGTCCAGGTCTATTGCTCGGCCAAGGCGTTCGACACGGGGCCCGCGCAGGACCTGGCCGCTCTGGGAATTAACATGGCCGGCCTGGGCTGGCAGGACGACGGGGTGAACCTGGGCCAGGTGCTCGACTCGCTCGGCGAACTGGGCATCAATGAATTGCTGGTCGAGGCTGGACCGCGACTGGCAGGGGCGTTTGTGGCGGAACGTCTTGTGGATGAGCTCTGGCTGTACCAGGCGCCCGTTTTCCTCGGCAGTGAGGGACGACCAACGGTGACGCTGCCCCTGCAAACCATGGCCGAGCGTGTGGCCTGGACGGTCCGGGATCGCCGGCAGATCGGCGAGGATCAGCGACTGATTCTGACGTTGTCGTGATCAGGCAGGGGCGTAGCCGGCGTTATGGCGCTACACCTCGTAACTAAAGGTCGGGTCCTCCTACCAGGGTCCAGCCGATAAGGTATTGACTTCTATGGCTTTAAATAGCGTTAAAGAGATTATCGAGGATATTCGTCAGGGCAAGATGGTGATCCTGATGGATGATGAGGATCGCGAAAACGAAGGCGACCTGGTGATGGCCGCCGAGTTCTGTACGCCGGAGGCCATAAACTTCATGGCCCGCTTCGGGCGTGGACTGATTTGCATGCCAATGACCCACGAGCGATGCGATCAATTGGGCCTGAGGCTTATGGTGGATCGCAACGCCTCCGGGTTCGGCACCAAATTTACGCTGTCGATTGAAGCGGCCGAGGGCGTGACCACCGGCATCTCGGCTGCCGATCGCGCGCGCACCGTCCAGGCGGCAGTGGCCCGGGACGCCAGGGCCGAGGATCTGGTGCAGCCGGGGCACATTTTTCCGTTGATGGCTGATCCCGGCGGTGTTCTGAGTCGTGCGGGTCACACCGAGGCATCCTGTGATCTTGCCGCATTGGCGGGTTGCGAGCCGGCTGGGGTCATTTGTGAAATCATGAACGATGATGGCTCCATGGCGCGACGCGAAGATCTCGAAGCCTTTGCCGCAACCCACGACCTCAAGATCGGAACCATCGCCGACCTGATTCACTATCGGACGCTGAACGAGCGCACCATCGAATGTGTCGAGCAGTACGACCTTGACACCGAATACGGTGTGTTCAATCTGCGCACCTACCGGGACAATATTCAGGGCGCAACCCACCTGGCCATGGTCATGGGCGACATCCGTCCGGACCAGCCGGCGATGGTTCGTGTTCACATCACAGATACCCTGCGTGACCTGCTCGGAGCACGGCGCGCCGGGTCCAGCAGTTGGCCCCTGCACCATGCGCTGGAAGCGGTAGCGAAGTCCGGCGCCGGAGTGGTAGTACTCCTGAACAGTGCCGAGGACAGCTACAATCTGGAAGACCGGATTCACGAATTTTTTGATGAGGGCCGGGCCTCGGCCGCCAAGGGCAGCTCCGGCGTATACTTTACCGTTGGCACCGGATCGCAGATTCTCCGGGACATTGGCGTGGGTAAAATGCGGTTGCTTAGCGCGCCGATCAAATTCTCTGCCATCTCGGGCTTTGAACTTGAGGTTGTCGAGTATGTGCCCTATAACCCGAATTAAATCATCCTGGCCCGACGCGTGGGCCATGACAGGAGCCCGAAATGGCGGATATTAAAGTAATTGAAGGTGATTTCACCCAGTGCTCGGGCCGGTTCGCGCTCGTAGTGGGACGATTCAACGGTTTTGTCGTGGAAAGCCTGGTTGAGGGCGCGATTGATACCCTGCGTCGTCACGGGATCAAGGATGACCAGATCACGTTGGTCCGTGTGCCTGGCGCCTATGAAATGCCGCTGGCGGCAAAGCGGGTTGCCGAGACCGGGCAGTACGACGCCATCGTTGCGCTCGGAGCAGTCATCCGCGGCGGTACCCCACACTTTGATTATGTCGCAGGCGAAGCATCCAGTGGCCTTGGCGCGATC
>JAWVWU010000096.1:0-7367 GCA_033723595.1 Marinobacter sp.
ACTTCCTGGGCTGTTCGCTGGTCGGATACGTCCTCGAGCCGATGCGCATTACCCAGGTGGCTACTTCAGGGCATTGTGAGCATGTCCCCCATGCAGGGGAAAGCCTAATATGTCACAGCGGCCACCAACCTTGAACTTTGGGTTCAAGGGCCACATCCGATAACGGCAGCCCGGGAAGCTTTTACTGTGTCACACCCTCCGTTCGTCGAGCCTCTTCCAGCTCACACCGATACCCCGACTCGCACTGAACTCCGGCGCACTCTGCGGGAGCGCCGACGCGCACTGTCACGCCAACAGCAAAAGCAGGCCGCACGCGCCCTGGCATCCCGGTTACTCGGGCACCCGGCGCTTTTCCGCGCCCGCCATGTCGCCCTGTACGTCCCCAATGACGGTGAAATTGACCCCGGCACCTATCAGGCACTGGCCCGGAAACGCGGCATTCAGTTCTATCTGCCGGTTCTTCACCCACTTCACGACGGACGGCTGGTGTTCAGCCCGGTTGACGAGCACACGCCGCTGACCGACAACCGCTTCGGGATACCGGAACCCGACTTCAAAGATGGTCTGGGACGCCCACCGTGGGCGCTGGATGCGGTGTTGATGCCACTGGTTGGATTCGACCGGGCGGGTGGCAGGCTGGGCATGGGCGGCGGATTCTACGACCGGACATTTGCGTTTGGCCGGCACCGGCCGGCCATGCTGCCCACGTTGATCGGCCTGGCCCATGACGATCAATGCGTTGCGCGCATACCGACCGAGTCGTGGGACATACCTTTACACTGGATCGTCACCGACCGGGGCCGCTATCACTGTCGCAGCCAAGATTACAGCAAGATCTGAGCATGGCCGGGAGCGGCAGGGCGAGCGTGACCGGGAAGGAACCCGTCAGTCGAAAAGCTGGGCAAACACCGATGACTCGGCAGCGGTCTTGACCGTCGTGGCGTCTCCCGAGGAGGGCTGGATGGAACTGAACCCGGTGATCACGAGGCCAATGGCAAAGATAATCACCACCACTCGAATCATGTCAGGCTTGCGTTCCATTGATGCCGTTCTCCGGGGCTGATCGCCGTTAAAGCGATGCAAATCAGTAGACTATTCGGTGTTCGTAGAAACCGATACAAGAGTAACACGCATCCCGGCTTTTACAATTTTTGACAGGTTAAAATCTGGTAATATTACAACATACCCCGACCGCCTGACCGGGTGGTGCGCCGCGGACTACGACTTGCCGTTGCCCGCACCGAGAAACAGCCGGTAAGCTTCGTTGTCGGTCACGTTGTCATAACGGAACCCGACCTTGTCCAGCATGGCTTCAAAAGCCGCCGTCTCCGCCTGATCGACCTGGGCCCCCATCAGCACACGACTGTACGCGGCCCCGTGGTTGCGATAGTGGAACATCGAGATATTCCAGCGTGTTCCGAGGGACATCAGGAACTTAAGCAGCGCACCCGGGCGCTCCGGGAACTGGAACTGGTATACCTGCTCATTGCCCACCGTCGGCGCGTGGCCGCCGACCATGTGGCGGATATGCTGTTTGGCCAGGTCGCTGTCGGTCAGGTCGACCACCGAGTAGCCACCTTCCCGGAGCTCCTGCACCAGTTCGTCACGCCCCTGTCCTCCGGCAGCAATCTGGATGCCGACAAAGATCCGGGCCTCTTCCGTGCTCGAGAACCGGTAGTTGAACTCGGTGATACTGCGTTTGTGCAGTGCATTGATAAATGTCTTGAACGCGCCCGGCTGTTCCGGAATGGTCACCGCCAGGATCGCCTCACGCTTCTCACCGATCTCAGTTCGCTCGGAGATATAACGCAGCCGGTCGAAGTTCATGTTGGCACCGCTGAGCACTGCGGCCAGGTTCTCGTCCTCGATACCCTCACGCTCAACGTACTTCTTGAGGCCGGCGACGGACAGGGCTCCGGCCGGCTCGGAAATCGACCGGGTATCGTCAAACACGTCCTTGATCGCGGCGCAGATTTCATCGGTGGTCACGGTGATCACTTCATCCACGTGGTCCTTGCACACGTCCCAGGTGTGCTCGCCAATCTGTTTGACGGCCACCCCGTCGGCGAAGATGCCAACTTCGTCAAGAATCACCCGTTCCCCGGCCGCCAGCGCCGCCTGCAGGCAGTTGGAATCTTCCGGCTCAACGCCGATCACCCGGATTTCCGGACGAAGGTATTTGATGTAGGCCGCCATGCCGGCAATCAGACCGCCGCCGCCGACCGGGATAAAGACCGCCCGCAGCGGCTGGGTAAACTGCCACATCATTTCCATGGCGACGGTCCCCTGGCCGGCGATCACATCCGGATCGTCGAACGGCGGGATGTAGGTATAGCCGTGCTTCTCCACCAGTTCCCGGGTATGGGCCGCCGCTGCATCAAAGGCATCGCCCTTGAGCACCACCCGGGCGCCATGGCCGCGCACCGAGTTGACCTTGATCTCCGGCGTGGTCTGGGGCATCACGATAATGGCTTTGATACCGAGCTTCTTGGCCGCCAGCGCTACACCCTGGGCGTGGTTACCCGCGGACGCGGTGATCACGCCCTTCGCTTTCTGCTCTTCCGACAGCTGGGCAATGCGGTTGTAGGCGCCGCGAATCTTGAATGAAAACACCGGTTGCAGGTCTTCGCGCTTCAGCAGCACCCGGTTTTTCAGGCGCTTGGAGAGGCTGCGGGCGTCGGTCAGTGGCGTCTCGATGGCCACATCGTAGACCCGGGCATCAAGGATTTTTTTGATGTAGCGTTGCGGCATAGTCGTTCAATCCTGATTAATACACTGCGGACCCGTTCAGCCGGAAAAGACCGTCAATGTTGAGCGAAAACGTACAGTGTAGAAAGATTGGCGCCCTGCCGTCTATAACCACACCGTTCAGAGGCGTATAATCCCGTGCCAGACCCGGGCCGAACACACCCCACCAATGCGGAGCACACACGATGAATCAGGACGACATGAAACAGGCCGTTGCCAAGGCCGCGCTCGACTACATCGCCCCGCGTCTCGACAGCGACAGCATCGTGGGCGTGGGCACCGGCAGCACGGCCAATTTTTTCATCGACCTGCTGGCCAGCATCAAGTCGCATTTCGACGGTGCCGTTGCCAGTTCCGAAGCAACCGCCGAGCGCCTGCGCAGACATGGCATTCCAGTCTACGAACTCAATAACACCAAAGCCCTTGAGTTCTACGTTGACGGCGCCGATGAGACCAACAAACGGCTGGAGCTGATCAAGGGCGGCGGTGGTGCCCTGACCCGTGAAAAAATCGTGGCCGAAGTGGCCAAGACCTTTATCTGCATCGCGGACGAATCCAAACTGGTGACCGTACTGGGCCAGTTCCCGCTGCCGGTCGAAGTGATCCCGATGGCCCGCAGCCACGTGGGTCGGGAAATCGTCAAACTCGGCGGCGATCCGGTCTACCGGGAAGGCGTCATCACGGACAACGGCAACATCATCATCGATATCCACAATATGGATCTGTCACGCCCGATCATGATGGAAGAAAAGCTCAACCAGATCGTGGGCGTCGTCAGCAACGGCCTGTTTGCCCGTCGCCCCGCCGACCTGCTGCTGCTGGGCACGGCCAGTGGTGTCGAGAGCATTGCCCGCAAAGGCATCTGACCGAACGTCCGGAACTGGCCTCACAGAGCAGACCAAGCGCTTGCTTGGTCGCATCGAATCGGAGACACTGATACGGAAACGATCCGATCAAGGTGGCTGACCGTGTCCGACTATTTCAACGAAACCCATGCCCTGGCGCGACAGACTGTCCGCCAGTTTCTGGCGACCCACGTTCACCCGCACATTGATGACTGGGAAGAAGCCGGCGAGTTTCCGCGATCCCTGTACCGCCAGGCCGGTGATGCCGGCTTGCTGGGCATTGGATTTCCGGAGTCCCTGGGAGGTTCGGGCGATGGGGATGTCTTTCTCAAGGTCGCGGTCTCCGAGGAGCTGATGCGCTCTACCTCCGGCGGCCTGGTGGCCAGCCTCGGCTCTCTCGATATCGGACTGCCACCGGTGGTTAAGTGGGGGACGGAGGCACTGCGACAGCGTGTCGTTCCCGCAGTCTTGCGGGGCGACGCCATTGCCGCCCTGGCGATCACCGAGCCCGGCGGCGGCTCCGACGTGGCCAGCCTCCGGACCCGGGCCGACCGGCACGGCGACGACTACATTGTGAATGGCAGCAAAACCTTTATCACCAGCGGTCACCGTGCGGATCACTACACTGTGGCGGTTCGCACCGGCGGGCCCGGGCATGGCGGTATCAGCCTGTTGCTCATCGACCGTGACACCCCCGGCTTCAGCACCGGTGGCAAATTGCGGAAAATGGGCTGGTGGGCCAGCGATACCGCCGAGCTGTTCTTCGAGGATTGCCGGGTACCGGCCACCCACCTGATCGGTGCCGAGAACGCAGGCTTTGTCGCCATCATGGCCAACTTCCTGCAAGAACGACTGATGCTGGCGATCATGGGCTACATGACGGCCCAGCTCGCCCTCGAAGCCACCATCGATTACACCCGGCAACGCCAGGCCTTTGGCCGGCCCGTCAGCGGCTTCCAGGTGACCCGTCACACACTGGTCGACATGGCCACCCAGGTCGACATCGCCCGCGAATACACCTACCGCTGCGCTGCGCTGATGCAGGCCGGCAAACAGCCCATCAAACAGGTGGCCATGGCCAAGAACTTTGCCACCGACGTCTGCGAGAAAGTCACGCGGGAAGCGGTTCAGTTGCATGGCGGCATGGGTTACATGCGCGAGAGCGTGGTGGAGCGGCTTTACCGGGACGGCAAAATCCTGTCCATTGGGGGCGGCACCACCGAAATCATGAAAGAGCTGATCAGCAAGCAGATGGGACTGTAATGACGATCCGCGGACAACATGAACGATCCATTAGTGGGTATTCACCAGGTACGAGTTTCGATCAGCACCGGAACGCCGTATAATTGCGCCCACTTTTTATTGACCGCTAACGTTGACTGCAAAGAAGGAACGCTCATGAACTTTGAACACATTCCCGCTGGCAAGAATCCGCCCGACGACATCTACGTCGCGATCGAAATCCCGGCAAACAGCTCCCCGGTCAAATACGAAATTGACAAGGATATGGGCGCGCTGCTGGTCGACCGCTTCATGGCCACGCCCATGTTTTACCCCGCCAACTACGGCTTCATCCCTCACACCCTGGCCGACGATGGCGACCCGCTGGACGTGCTGGTGATTACCCCGTACCCGGTCCAGGCCGGCTCGGTCATTCGCTGCCGCCCGGTGGGCGTCCTGAACATGGAAGACGAAGCCGGCGGTGACGCCAAGCTGGTCGCCGTGCCGCACGACAAGCTCACCAAGGCCTACACGGATGTGCAGGACATCAATGACGTACCGCAGATCCTGCGCGACCAGATCCAGCACTTTTTCGAGAACTACAAGACCCTGGAAGCCGGCAAGTGGGTCAAGGTTCAGGGCTGGGATGACGCCGCTGCCGCCCGTAAAGCGATTGAAGAGTCCGTGGCCAACTACAAGGGCTAGGCTCCTTCACTGTCAACAGACCACAAAAAGGCCGGGCATTGCCCGGCCTTTTTGTGGTCACCCCACCCGGTTTCGTGAGTTCGCCATCACCCTTGCGACAGCAACTCCCTCAGATCACTCACGGCGGCGTTGGCCCGTGAAATGTAGGCCGCCATGGTCAGTGAGTGGTTGGCCAACAAGCCAAAGCCGCTGCCATTGAGAATCACCGGACTCCACATTTCACCCTGGGTACCCTGCAGCTCGATAATCACCTGACGCACGCTTGCGAGGGCATTTTTCTTGACCAGCACGTCACGAAAATCAATTTCGATGGCCCGGAACAGGTGCAGCAAGGCCCAGCCGGTGCCGCGGGCTTCGTAGAAGACGTTGTCCAGTTGGGTCCAGTCCGTTTTCACTTCGGTGGCCTGGGCCGTGGTCTTCTCATCCAGCGGGTTGGCGTTGTTTACATCGGTCAGTGAATCACTGACCGATGCCTTGCCCACACTCTCACCGAGAGAACGGGAGAGGCTGCCAAGCCTGGTTTCAAGGTCGGCCAGCCAGCTGTTCAGATTGTCCGCCCGGGCGAAGAACTCGGCGTCTGGCTTGTCATTTCGTGACAGACGATCCAGATAGCGCTTCAGGGCGGCAATACCCCGACGATATTCGCCTTCGGTTGACGGAATGGCCCAGCTGTCATTGTTGAAGTTGAATTGCGGCTCGGCGCTCGTCAGATCAGTATCCTCCGCCGACTGACTCTGGGAGCGGCTGATGGTCTGGCGCATGGCGCGGGTGACATCGCGCAGCTGGACCAGTACGCCGTATTCCCAGGAGGGCATGTTGTCCATCCACAGACCCGGCGGGAAAATGTCGTTGCTGATGAAGCCGCCCGGCTTATCCAGCAGTGTTTCGGCCAGTTTGATGGTGGTTGCCGTGGTCGCGAATCCGGTGACCGGCTCACGCCCCATCTGCTGCGCCAGTTCCCGGGTATGGTCGCGCACCGAGAACACGTCCGGCTCGCTGCTCCAGTAAATCCCGAGAATCGTGGTGACAATCAGGTACAGAATGACCAGAAACGCGATGATCTTGCCCAATCTGCTGCCGCCGGTGAAATCCCGGACGTCATCCGTGCGGTCGCGGACATAGTTTTTTAAACGACTCATCATAATCAGATCTTCCTGAAGTGCTGTTAAGTAAATCCGGCGGTCCGACCCCGGATAGGCCGGCCTCGTTACCATGAAGGATTCCTGCCCGGGGTGCAATCAGGGCAAGGCGGGCCACTGACCTGATTCGCTGACTCAATCAACCGGGACCGGACGGCCCAGATGGTAACCTGACGCCCCATCGATCCCGAGCTGCCTGACAAGCTCCCACTCGGCGGCAGTCTCCACGCCTGCAACATAGACGCTCACACCCCGACTGTGCCCCACGCCGGCGATCGACTCGAGATAGAACTGGTTATCCGGATGCCGGGGAAGATCATGAACAAAGCTCTGGTCGATACGCAGCGCCTGAATGGGCAGATTGGTCAGATAGCTGAAGGGCACACCACCGACGCCGAAACGATCAATCATCACCGCCACGTTGAGCCGTCGCAGACCGGCCACCAGTTCACCCACGTCCGGGCGGTGGTAGTGAACCGCATGCTCCTGTATCCCGATGCAAAGACGGCCGCAGACCGACGAGGCCGAGGCAAGCTGCGCCAGCAGCGCCTGCCGGAACGTCGGATCAGCAATCGATGAAATGCCGAGCGTCATGGCCAGACGCACTCCGGCATCCGTGGTGAGCCAGCGGATCAGTTGCTGAACCACCATCAGATCGAGGCGAGCCATCAGGCCGAACCTTTCCGCCATCGGCACAAACAGGCCGCCC
>JAWVWU010000097.1:0-7356 GCA_033723595.1 Marinobacter sp.
CTGACTGAGAGCGTTCTGGCCGGTTCCGGCATCCAGCACCAGCATGACCTCGTGCGGCGCCTGCTCGTCGAGTTTTTTCATGACCCGGACAACTTTCTGCAGTTCGCTCATCAGGTTGTCCTTGTTCTGCAGGCGCCCGGCAGTGTCGGCAATGACCACGTCAATATTACGGGAAGCCGCAGACTGGACCGCGTCGAAAATCACCGAGGCGCTGTCTGCACCGGTATGCTGGGCCACCACCGGAACCTGATTGCGCTCGCCCCAGACCTGCAACTGCTCCACCGCGGCCGCGCGAAAGGTATCACCCGCCGCCAGCATGACGGACTTGCCATCCTGCTGGAAATGCTTGGCCAGTTTGCCGATCGTGGTGGTCTTGCCGACGCCGTTCACCCCGACCATCAGAATCACGTACGGCTTTTTATCCGAGGTGACGTCCAGCGGCCGCGAGGTATCGGCAAGCAGATCGCGAAGCTGATCTTTCAGCGCGACCCGCAGTGCTTCGCCGTCTTTGAGCTGCTTGCGTTCGAGCTTGTCCGTCAGCGCCTCGATGATCTCGGAGGTCGCGGTAACGCCGACATCCGCCATCAGCAGAGTGGTCTCGATGTCTTCCAGCAACGCCGCATCCACGGTTTTGCCCACCGAAAACAGATCAGCCAGTCCGGAGCTGAGATTGGCGCGGGTTTTACCGAGACCGCTCTTGATCCGCTGGAAAACGCTGACCGTCGGCGCGGGCGCCTCGGGCTCTGCCGGCGGCGGGGTGACGGCGACCTCCGCGGGTGCTGATTCGGCCGCCGCCTCCCCGACCGCGTCCCGCGTCTGCGTCGATGGCGCGACGGTCTCTTTCGCCGGCGTCGGCTGGCGCTGGGGTACCGGTTCAGGCCGCGGCAACCGTCGGCGACGGCTTGCGACATCCAGTACAAACGCCAGTATCAGCAGCGCCAGAACGCCGATAGAGATCCACTGTGCCATCATGATCAAAGTACCATTGAGTGAGAGGTAACGTCGTCGGCGCGCCCGGCAGATCGGATCTGTCCGCACACCGTCCGGAAAAAGTAATCGGCTATTCTAGCGGCCCGCCCCGTGACCGTCCAAACCCGCAATTTATGGGCCGGGCGGTTTTGCAGTAACATAGCGGTTTTCACGCCCTCAATCGACCCAGGAACCTGCGCCGATGACCCGACGGAAAGCCGGCAGATCGCCTCCCCAGAACACCAGAGACCTCGGTGAACTGCGCATCATCGGCGGCCAGTGGCGCAGTCGGCGCCTGCGTTTTCCCGATGCCGGTGGTGTCAGACCAACCCCGGCGCGTACCCGCGAAACCCTGTTCAACTGGCTGGCGATGTACCTTCCCGGCAGCCGCTGCCTGGATCTGTTCGCCGGCAGCGGCGCACTGGGCCTGGAAGCGCTGTCCAGAGGCGCGGAGCAGGTTCTGCTGGTGGATCATACGCCGGTACTGGCCAAAGCGCTGAAACAGAACCTCGATGCGCTGGACACGGACCGTGGAACGGTAGTCTGCGAGGCAGTCGAGTCGTTCCTGCGCCAGCCCCCGCAAACGCCGTTCGACATCGTCTTCATGGATCCACCGTTTCATCAGGGCTGGCTCGAACGGCTTTTCGCGCAGCTGGCTACCGTTGCCTGGGTCAAACCGGGCGGTTGGATCTACGTCGAGCACGAGAGCGATCGCCCCACGCCCCCGGTCCCGACGGGCTGGCAGTTGCATCGCCAGAAAACCGCCGGACAGGTCACCTATAACCTCTTTCGCAATGGGACCGACGTCCCCTGAAAAGCCGGTGGCCCGCTCACCGGGCATAAAAAAACCCCACTAGTTTTCAGTGGGGTTTTCAGCAAGGCCTGGCAGCCATCAACGGGGCGGTGCCCCGCCGCGATCAAACCGGACGCAGTGAATAGGACTTCAGATGCGCGGCAAACTCCTCGAGATACCGGATACCACTGGCTTCCGCCTCGCGACACCACTCCGTCAGTGCCTGGAGCTTCTCGTGGGATTTGACTCCACGCTGGCGCCAGAGCGCCTGCAGTTCGTGGCTCTTGTCGTAAATCTGCCGTAACACGGGGTTATCTTCCAGCAGCGACTCCAGTTGCTCTTTGTCGGTCGCGTGAATCAGCGTGATTTCACGGGAGAGGAGTGTCTTGAGCTTGCGATAGCGCGGCTTGATTTCCTCTTCCAGCAGGGTTTTCTGCTGACGCAACACCGGTTCCATTACGCGCTTGCGGTACTGGCGCATGATATCGAAGCGGTTATTCGCAATCGCCTGAACCGTCTCGACATCCATGATCTGCTTGCCGGGCACGGAGTGCGCAATTGGCCGATAGCCCTTGGGTTTGGCCAGACCAAACAGCTGAAACAGGCGGATGTAACCCCAGCCGATATCCACTTCGAACCAGCGACGCGACAGCTTGGACGAGTTGGGGTAGGTATGGTGGTTATTGTGGAGCTCTTCACCGCCAACCAGAATGGCGAGGGGGAAAATATTGCGGGCGTTGTCCGCACACTCGTAGTTGCGGTAGCCGAAAAAGTGGCCAACACCGTTGATCACGCCGGCGGCCCAAACCGGAATCCACATCATCTGGATCGCCCAGATCCAGATACCGTTGACGCCAAACAACATCAGGTCAATCAGCGCCATTAGCGTGATGCCCAGGCTTTTGTGAGGGGTGTAGACATTACGCTCGACCCAGTCCTCGGGGGTGCGTTGCCCGAACCGCTCAAGGGTTTCCGGAGTGGCGGCCTCGGCGTACAGTTCAGCGCCCTCGAAAACCACCTTGCGGAGCCCCTTCACGACCGGGCTGTGAGGATCATTCTCGGTTTCACAGGTGGCGTGGTGCTTGCGATGGATTGCGGTCCACTCTTTGGTCACGATACTGGTGGTGAGCCATAGCCAGAAGCGGAAAAAGTGCGCCAGCACGGGATTCAGATCCAGCGAGTTGTGCGCAGAATGGCGGTGCAGATACAGCGTTACACTGACAATTGTGACGTGGGTCAGGCCCAGCGCCACCACAACAAGCTGCACCACGGAGAGGTCGAGTAGACCGTTATACCACATACTGAAAATCCTCAGAGCGGAAGATGACTCGTATAGCGCATCTTCATAAACGTCCACACTCTAGCGTACACATGTACGCCTGAACAAGCCGCGAAACCGGTAAATTCGTTACGGAATACACCAATTGGTAACCGGACCGGGCGCCCCCAACCTGAGGCACAAGTCAGTGCTGGCTCAGCCCATCCATCGTCTGGGCGCCGAGCGATTGACAGGCCGTCGCTTTCACTCGATATTGACGACCTGCTACACAACCCAAACGGAGTAACCGAGTGCCGGAATTACCCGAAGTGGAAACCACGCGACGCGGAATCGCCCCCGCCTGCGAGGGCCAGATCGTCAGCCGGCTGACCGTTCGCGATCCTCGCCTGCGCTGGCCGGTCCCGGAGGATTTACCCGAATTGCTCGCCGGCCGACGACTGATCCGGGTTGATCGTCGGGCCAAATACCTGCTCATGCGATTCGAGCACGGCACAGTGATCGTTCACCTGGGCATGTCCGGCAGCCTGCGCGTGATCACCGATGACAGCCCGTTGCTCAAACACGACCACATAGAGCTGCAGCTTGCCAGTGGCAACCGCGTGCGATTCAACGATCCTCGCCGTTTCGGATGCTGGCTGTGGTCGGATAACCCCGACAGCCACGCCCTGCTGGCCACGCTCGGCCCCGAACCACTGGACCCCGCCTTTACCGGTCGCTATCTGCACCAGCGGGCACGGGGCCGCGCCACACCGGCCAAGCACTTCATTATGGATAACCATGTGGTAGTGGGGGTCGGCAACATCTACGCCAATGAAGCGCTTCATCAGGCCGGCATACATCCAAAACGGGCGGCCGGGCGAATCAGCCTGGACCGGTTCAACCGGCTTGCCGAAACCATTCGCCAGACCCTCAGTGCAGCCATTTTGATGGGTGGCACGACCCTGCGTGATTTCGTCAACAGCGACGGCAAACCGGGCTATTTCGCCCAGTCCTTGCTGGTTTACGGCCGGGGCGGGGAGCCATGCCGTACCTGTCAGGCGCCCCTGAAAGAAATACGCATGAGCCAGCGTACCACCGTTTACTGCCCGCAATGTCAGCGCTGAGCGACCGTTCCGCCCCAAAGACATGATCGGGGAATGCTTCACAAAGCACACAAATTCGTTTGAAAATGCGCAAATATGATTCATAGTTAAGGTAATATTGATGCGCATGTCCCTCCCGGTAGCCTGCAAAAGCGGCCTGATTTGCTGCCGCGCTGCCCTCCGGGACGCTAACCCGGGAATCTCTGAAAAGTTTCTGGCCGACGACCGGATCGCGTCCTGAATTTTTCAGAGGTCCCCCCAATCTGGAGAAACCCTATGTCCACAAAACCTGCACGCATCGTCATGACCGCTGTTGCTGTCTGCCTACTGGCATTCGCATCGATTGGCCATGCCCGTACCCTGGAAGAGTCACCGTCAGCCTTGGCAATGACCGGCGACGCTCTCTTCGCCCGACCGGTTTTGCTGGCGACCACCATCGTCGGCAGTGCCGTTTATCTGGTGTCCCTGCCCTTCTCGCTGCTCGGCGGTAACGCCGAAGAAGCCGGCGATGTGCTGGTCGTCGGACCGGCCAAAGCCACGTTTGTGCGCTGCCTGGGCTGCACCACGGTCGGCCGCAAGCAACCGCCGGTTGCCCAGGACACCTCCGGCCAGTAACCGCAACTTGCGCAGACACTGAAAGTCCGGCAGCCTGACGGAAATCCACCCTGGGACCGTCGGCTGTCATGATCCACTGGCCTGCCATCGAAACAGTGTTCCTCGATATGGACGGGACACTGCTCGATCTTCACTTTGATACCCATTTCTGGCTGGAACACCTGCCTGCCCGCTATGCCGAGCACCATCAGATGACCCGGGAGCAGGGTCGCGCCCACGTCATTCCCATGATCCGGGCCGAACGCGGCTCCCTGAACTGGTACTGCACCGATTTCTGGAGCCAGCGCCTCTGTCTTGATATACCGGCTCTGAAGGCCGAGGTCCGCGACCGGATTGCCTACCGGCCGTTCGTGAAAGAGTTTCTCGGCCAGCTCAAAGCCTCCGGCCGACGCACCGTTATAGTCACCAACTGCCACCCGGATCCACTGGCCCTCAAGCTGGAGTCCACCGGGCTCGACCACTGGGTCGACATGATTGTCTCCAGTCACCAGCTGGGTAAACCCAAGGAGGCCGCCGATTTCTGGTCAGACCTGGCGTTGCGGATTCCCTACGATCCGGCGACCACCCTGATGATCGACGACAGCTTTCCGGTTCTGGACAGCGCAGCCGCCGCTGGCATCCGGCACTGCCTGGCGATCCTGGCACCCGACAGCCAGCAACAGCCGGCAGCTCCTCACCCGTCCCTGCCTTCGATCCAGCATTTCGATGAGATTTTGCCGTTACCCGGACAGGCTCAGGCCGTGCCATCGGACGCCTGAACCGGTTATACTGCGCGCAAGTGAGGAGACATGACTGCAACCAATGAAACCGATGAACGGGTCCGCCTTGATAAGTGGTTATGGGCGGCCCGGTTCTACAAAACCCGCAATCTGGCCAAGTCAGCCATCGAGGGCGGCAAGGTTCACTACAACGATCAGCGCTGTAAGCCCGGCAAACTCACCGAAGTCGGCGCACGCCTGAAGTTCCGCCAGGGCTGGCAGGAGCGTACGGTGATCGTGGATGCCCTCAGCGACCGTCGTCGTGGGGCCCCGGAGGCCCAACTGCTATACCATGAGACGGAAGAAAGCGTGCGGCAGCGCGAGGAACTGGCCTGGCAACGAAAGACCATGCAGGCCGCGCAGTTACCGCCAGCCCGGCGACCGTCCAAAAAGGATCGCCGTAATATTCAGCGTTTCAAGGACCAGAACGGCCTTTGAACCGGTCAGCCCCGGTCACCGTATCAGCCCGACTCCCGATTTCAGCCATTGTCCACGCAGGAGAACCCGCCATGGCGTCCCAGGATCAGTTCCAACGATTTCTCTTTGAGCAAAGCCAGGTCCGGGGAGCCTGGGTCCAGCTGCAGCAGAGCTACCAGGAGATAACCACCCAGGCACCCTACCCCGAAACGGTCAAGCGGTTACTGGGCGAATCACTGGCCGCCAGCGTACTGATGAGCGGCACATTGAAGTTCAAGGGCACCCTTTCGCTGCAGGCCAAGGGTGATGGCCCGCTCACCATGCTCATGTCCGAGTGCAGTCACGACCGTCAGGTGCGAGGACTCGCCCAGTTCCGCGACGGTGCGGCCGCAACCGACTCGCTGGACGAACTGCTTGGCAAGGGCCAGATGGCGATTACCATCACCCCGGAACAGGGCCAGCGTTATCAGGGCGTGGTGCCGCGCGAACACCCATCGCTGTCGCAGTGTCTTGAAGACTATTTTGACCGCTCCGAACAGATCGCCACCAGCCTTATTCTGTTTTCTGACGAGCACAGAAGTGCCGGCTTGCTGCTGCAGCGGCTACCCGGCGGCACCGACCCGGATAACGATCTGTGGCAACGGGTCAACCACCTCGCCAGCACGCTCAGGGCGGAGGAATTGCTGAATCTGGACAGCGAAAGCCTGTTACACCGACTGTTCCATGAGGAAGACGTTCGGGTGTTCGACGCCGATCCGGTTGAATTCCGCTGCAGTTGCTCCCGTGAACGCACCCTGTCTGCGCTTAAGGCGATTGGTCAGGAGGAGTGTTACAGCATCATAGAAGAGCGCGACACGATTGATATGGACTGCCAGTTCTGTCATGCCCATTACCGGTTTGACCGCAACGATATTGACCAGCTTTTCCTGGGTCATTCGCTGCACTGATCTGACCCACAAACCACCTCTGCAGACAGCATAACCACGCGGTCTGAGAGCAGTCGTTTTTTACAGGCGCGTCTGGCATAATAGCCCGCCTGAACTGACCGGGTTGTTCATAATTCGGCCAGCTTGCGGCCCAAAATACAAAAAACGGATCTGCCGCGACTGGTCCAGCGAGCAACCCTGAAGATACCTTGGGGGGCGAGGTCCACGTGAGCACTACTTATCAGAATCTGAATACAGCGCGACTGGTCGAGCTGGCACTGGAACGAAAGGAAGGCCAGTTAGCCGCCAACGGCTCGCTGGTGGTGAAAACCGGCAAACGGACCGGTCGTTCACCCATGGACCGTTTTATCGTCGAAGAACCGAGCACCGCCGACGACATTCACTGGGGACCGATCAACCGGCCGTTTGATGCTGACCGTTTCGACGCGCTCTGGGATCGTGTCGAAGCCTATCTGGCGGAAAAAACCAGCTTCGTGTCCCAGGTTCACGTGGGCGC
>JAWVWU010000098.1:0-7312 GCA_033723595.1 Marinobacter sp.
GGCTTCCGCATCCTCATTGCGGCAGCGGACAACCCGGATTTCCTCGCCAATGGTGTGGTCGCTCCACAGGGCTTTGTCGAACACGTGCGGATTGTTGGCGATGACGGTATTGGCGCTGCGAAGGATGCGTCCGGTGGAGCGATAGTTCTGTTCCAGCTTGATGATGTTGAGACTGGGAAAGTCATCCTTGAGCTGGGCCAGGTTCTCAGGGCGCGCGCCCCGCCAGGCGTATATCGACTGATCGTCGTCGCCGACCACCGTGAAAGCCGCGCGCTCGGCGACCAGCAGTTTGACCAGTTCGTACTGGCACAGGTTAGTGTCCTGGTACTCGTCCACCAGCAGGTAGCGGATTTTGCGTCGCCACTTCTGCAGAACCTCGGGTTCGCGCCGGAAGAGCTGCACGGGCAGCAGGATCAGATCGTCAAAATCGACGGCGTTGTAAGCCTTCAGGTATTCTGCATAGCGCTTGTAGATCAGCGCTATCCGCTGCTCCCGCTCATCCGCTGCCCGGCTGAATGCGTCTGATGAGCTGCGCATGGCATTTTTCCAGGATGAGATCGTCATCTGCACATCGGACAGTTCGTCGCCGGCGTCGGCGCTGGCCTCGCGCATCATCAAATCCTGCAGCAGGGCCTTGGCGTCGTCCGCGTCAAAAATGGAAAAACCCGGGTGGTAACCCAGGTGCGCATGTTCCTCCCGGATGATATTCAGGCCGAGGTTATGAAAGGTGGAGACGGTCAATCCGCGTGTCAGCTTGCGGTCGACCAGCTTGGTGACCCGCTCTTTCATCTCTCGGGCGGCTTTGTTGGTAAACGTCAGTGCGGCTATGTGACGGCCCGGAATGCCAACCTGTTCGATCAGATAGGCCATTTTGCGCGTGATCACGCTGGTCTTGCCGCTTCCGGCACCGGCCAGTACGAGCAGGGGGCCATCAACATAGCGGACGGCATCACGTTGGCGGGGGTTTAACTGGGTCACAATCTGCCTGTTGATGGTTGTCGTATGGTTATGAAACGAACACGATGGCTCGGCCGTGTTGCAGACGCGAAGCTCGGCACTGAAATCCGATCCCGGTTGGCATAGTCTACATCAGTGCGGATTACTGTACCTTGCCAATCCATCAGCTATTCTTAAAGTCAGCTGATTCTGGAGGCGCGCAGGTATCCGGGGTATGGCGGGGGCTGGACCATTGAGGCGAAGCCCGGCGATATCGAACCAGGGCCGGTTCTGAACTGACCGGATACGAACAATGCGAGAGCCTTCAGTGGCGTTCAGTCAGGGCACAGACACGGTCTGGTCCGGCCAGCACGCTGAGCACTCATACACTCCGAAGGGATGCGGATTGTTACCATGACCGAGACGAAGGATCCAATGATTCTCAGTACTGTCCGCATACTGGTTCTGGTGCCGGAGCATACCGATTACTTGTGGTATGGCGCACTGCTGCGGAATACGTATGAGATGGCGCCGGACCTGACCTGGTGCCCCGACCTGGCCGATTGTGAAGACCTGGTTGGCAACGCCCAGTTTGACGTGATTCTCTGGGACTGCGTCCTGCACGGCGGCTCCGAACTCGCGTTTCTGCAATACCTGACCGTGGCCAGCGGGGATAAACCGGTGCTGGCCGTGGGCAGCGAGGCCGAACAGCTGCGTGGGCCGGAAATGATTGTCAATGGGGCCGCCGACTACCTGATGAAGGGCGGCCTGAATGCCTGGGCGCTGAGTCGGGCCGTGCGCTGCGTCTGGTATCGCCAACAGGTGGTGGATTCAGCCCAGGGCCAGTTGAGCCGGGACGTGGCCAGCGGCTTCATCAACCGCGACCTGTTTTTTGACCGGTTGCGTCAGGCCCTGCTACGGGCCGAACGGGGCGAGCATCGGCTTGCCTTGCTACACATCAACCTTGATGACTTCCGTACCGTCAATGAAAGCCTCGGCTACCAGCTGGGCGACCAGCTAATGCTGAAGCTGGCCGACCGATTGCGGCAGGTTCTGCGACGGGTGGACTCCCTGATGCGCATTGGCGGTGATGAGCTGGCCATCATCGTGGAAAAAGTCGAGGATTCCCTCGATATCACCCAGATAATTCGCAAGCTGGTGAATATTCTCGCCGAACCCATTATTGTGGAAGGGCACAGCGTTGCGGTCAGCGCGAGCCTCGGGGTGGCCACGTACCCGGAAGCCGGTGATACGCCCGAAACGCTGTTGCGCCGAGCCAACCGGGCCATGTTTGAAGCGAAGCGTGACACCGGCACCAGCTACCGTTTCTACAACCAGCAACTGCACATTACCGCGGGTCGGCAACTGAAGCTGGAGTCTGATTTGCGCAACGCCCTGCGCGGCGGTGAGCTTGAGCTCTACTACCAGCCCCGGGTGGACCTGGTGACCGAGGAAGTTCGCGGGGTGGAATGCCTGTTGCGCTGGAATCATCCGGACGGGACGCTGGTGCCACCGGATGAGTTCATTCCAGCCGCGGAACGCAGCGGGCTGATCGTACCGATTGGCTACTGGGTGATTGAGCAGGCCTGCCAGCGCCTGCGTGAGGCGGCGCAACTGGGCTACCCGGGACTGGTGTTTGCGGTCAATCTGTCGTTCCGCCAGTTCCACGACCGAAAAATGACCGAGACCATTTTCCGGATTATCTACAACGCCAACGTCGACACCAGCCTGCTGGAGCTCGAACTGACCGAAAGCGCCATGATGCACGACCCGGAATACGCCCAGCGCTGTCTCAGGGAACTGAACCAGCTGGGCATCAGTTTTGCGCTGGACGATTTCGGGACCGGGTTTTCATCGCTCAGCAACCTGCAGCACCTGCCGATATCGCTGGTCAAAATCGATAAGTCCTTTGTTCAGGAACTGGGCGTGTCGGCCGATGCTGAGCACATCATCCGGGCGATTATCAGTCTTTCCCACAGCCTGCAGATGAGCGTGGTGGCGGAGGGTGTCGAGACCGAGGGGCAGTTCGAATTTCTGCGCCAGCAACAGTGCGACGAGGTTCAGGGCTATTACTTTGCCCGGCCCATGCCCTGGAAGAACCTGATTGAATTCCTCGAGGGGCGAAACCGCCTCGCTTGCCTGGAACAATAACCCGCTGTACCTTTGCGCTTTGGTTTCAGGAAGCGCGGACTGTTTACACCCCGTCCTGCCTCCCCGCTTGCGTGACAGACAGAGGTTTCATGAACACGATCTCCCGGCGTATTGCTGATGAACTTGGCGTCCGCGACGAACAGGTCGCGGCGACCGTGGCGTTGCTCGACGAAGGCGCGACCGTCCCCTTTATTGCCCGCTATCGGAAAGAGGCCACCGGGTCGCTGGATGACAGTCAGTTGCGGACTCTGGAAGAACGCCTGCGTTATCTGCGGGATCTGGAAGACCGTCGCGATACGGTGCTCAAGAGCATCGAGGAGCAGGGCAAGCTGACCGACGAGTTGCGTCAGGCCATCGTCAGCGCGGACACCAAGACCCGTCTGGAAGATCTGTATCTGCCCTACAAACCCAAGCGACGGACCAAGGCGCAGATCGCCCGCGAAGCGGGCCTGGAACCGCTCGCGGACGCGCTTTACAACGATCCCACCCTGGATCCGGACGGCGAAGCACAGGCCTATATCAATCAGGATGCGGGCGTTGCGGACGGCAAGGCTGCCCTGGACGGTGCCCGTGCCATCCTTATGGAGCGGTTCGCGGAGGACGCTGAATTGCTGGGCAGGCTGCGGGACTTTATCTGGCAGGAGGCCCAGCTGAAAGTCACGGTGATTGAGGGCAAGGAGAGCGAAGGCGCCAAGTTCCGCGACTACTTTGATCATGTCGAACCGCTGCGGAAAGTCCCCTCGCATCGTGCCCTGGCGATTCTTCGGGGCCGGAATGAGGGCGTCCTGACGTACAGTCTGGTAGTCGGAGATGCGACTGATGACCGCCGCCAGCCGCATCCGGCCGAGCAGCGCATTGCCGCCCGCTGGGAGATCCGCGATCGTGGTCGGCCGGGAGATCGCTGGCTGGCCGACGTGGTGCGCTGGACCTGGCGGGTCAAGCTGTCCACACAAATCGAGACCGACCTGATGACGCAGGTTCGCGAACAGGCCGAAGCCGAGGCGATCGGTGTGTTTGCGGCCAACCTCAAGGATCTGTTGCTGCTGGCGCCGGCAGGACCGCGTCCGACGCTCGGGCTGGATCCGGGGCTGAGAACCGGCGTAAAGGTGGCGGTCATCGACGGCACCGGTCAGGTCACCGATCACGGGGCGATTTTCCCCCATGCGCCCCAGAACAAGTGGGATGCCTCTATCGAACAGCTTGCGCGCTGGTGCCGCGACCACAAGATCGAGCTGGTGGCCATTGGCAACGGGACTGCGTCGCGGGAAACCGACCGCCTGGTGACCGACCTGATGAAGCGCTATCCAGAGCTGGGTCTGGCGCGCATTGTGGTCAGTGAGTCCGGTGCCTCCATTTATTCGGCCTCCGAGTTTGCGTCCCGTGAGCTGCCGGATCTTGACGTCACGATACGGGGCGCGGTCTCGATCGGACGACGGCTTCAGGACCCGCTGGCGGAGCTGGTCAAGATCGAGCCCAAGTCGATCGGGGTTGGGCAGTACCAGCACGACGTTTCCCAGGTTCAGTTGGCCCGCAGCCTGAATGCCGTGGTGGAAGACTGTGTCAACGGTGTCGGCGTTGACCTGAATACCGCCTCAATTCCGTTGCTGGCGCGGGTGTCCGGCCTCAACCAGAGCATCGCCGAGAATATCATCGAGTTTCGTAACCGCAACGGAATTTTCCGCAGCCGCAAACAGTTGCTTGAGGTTGCGCGGCTGGGCGCCCGGACCTACGAGCAGGCGGCCGGCTTCCTGCGCATTGCCGGCGGTGACAACCCGCTTGACCGGTCATCGGTGCACCCGGAAGCCTATGGCCTGGTGGAAGCGATCGCGACGAAAAACGGTCGCGACGTTGCCGGCCTGATCGGAGACGCCGCGTTTCTGCGGGCGCTGAACCCGGCCGACTATGTGACGGACCAGTTTGGATTGCCCACGGTCCGCGATATTCTGGCGGAACTGGAAAAGCCCGGACGGGATCCGCGTCCCGAGTTCCAGTTTGCGACGTTCCGTGAGGGCGTTGAAACCCTCAAGGACCTGGAGCCCGGCATGGTGCTAGAGGGAACGGTCACCAATGTGACCAATTTTGGCGCGTTCATCGACATTGGTGTCCACCAGGATGGCCTTGTCCATATTTCGGCGCTGTCCCATGAGTTCGTCAAAGACCCTCGCGAAGTGGTCAAGGCGGGTGATATCGTCAAGGTAAAAGTCATGGATGTGGACATTCCGCGAAAGCGAATTGCCCTGTCCATGCGTATGGATGACCAACCGGGTGCGGATAACAAACCGGCCGACCGCAGGCAACGTCCCGGCAAGGCGACCGGTTCGCGTGCTGCCAGGCCAGAGCGCGAAACGCCGCCGCCCCGGGGTGCCATGGCTGGCGCGTTGGCACAGGCCATGGCCTCTGCCCGAAATAAAAAGTGATCGTCGCGCGGCGGCTGATCAGTCAACGTGTCATCGGGTTCCACGCGGCAGCGCCGTGTCCGGTATAACAGGAGTCATTCATGGGTGCATCCCGTCAGCAGCTTTTCCATCAGTTCACCGCCGGGCAATGGGACGGTTTCCGGAAAGGCGTCGAAAAAGAAGGGCTGAGGGTTGATCGTAACGGGTTTATTGCCCAGACCCCTCATCCGGAGGCCCTGGGCTCGGCGCTCACTCATCCGCGCATCACCACCGATTATTCAGAATCGCTGCTGGAACTGATCACGCCGGTCTGTCGCAGTACCACGGAAATGCTGCATGCCCTCAGGGAAACCCACCGGTTTGTGCAGATGCACCTGGGCGACGAGGTGTTCTGGTCGGCCAGCATGCCGTGCGAACTGGATGGTGACGCCAGCATACCCATTGCCGAGTATGGGCGTTCCAACATTGGTCAGCTCAAGCACGTCTATCGTCAGGGCCTGGCGGTGCGATACGGCCGCATGATGCAGAGCATCGCCGGTGCACACTACAACCTGTCACTGCCGGACAGCTTCTGGACCGTCTGGCAGACAGCGCTGGGCGATCAGCAGGCGTTACCGGATTTCAAGTCCCAGCAGTATTTCTGGCTGATCCGCAACTTCCGTCGACGCAGTTGGTTGCTGATGCTGCTGTTCGGAGCGTCGCCGGCCCTCGACGCCAGCTTCGTGAAGGGTGTATCCCACGACCTTGCCAGACTGCGCAGCGACACCTGGTACGGGGTCGATGCCACCTCCCTGCGAATGGGAGATCTGGGCTATCACAACAATGCCCAGTCGTCGCTCAACATCTGTTTTAACGAGCTGAAGACTTACACCGATACGCTGGCACGGGCCATTCATACGCCCTGGCCGGCCTACGAGAAGATTGGCACCCGTCGTGGTGATCAGTTTATCCAGATCAACACCAGCATCTTGCAGATCGAAAACGAGTACTACAGCGCTATCCGTCCCAAGCGCACAACGGAGCGCGAGGAAAAGCCAATTCAGGCGTTGCAGGCACGAGGTGTGGAGTACATCGAAGTGCGCTGTCTGGACCTGGATCCGTTTTCGGCAACCGGCGTCACGGCCGAGCAGGTAGATTTTCTCGATCTGTTCCTGCTCGACTGTCTGCTTTCTGACAGTCCGACGATTCCGGACAGCGAGTGTGACCGTCTTGATGAGAACTACAATCAGGTCATCAAACACGGACGGAATCCGTCGTTGACGTTGTCGACCGGGCACGACTCCATTGCGCTGAGGCAGGCGGCCTCGCAGCAACTGGAGCGTCTTCAGGCGCTGGCGGAACAGCTCGACAGCTGGACCGGGGGAGAGACTTACCGCACGGCGCTGGCTGCCCAGCAGGCCAAGCTCGACAACCCGGAGCGGTTACCGTCTGCTGCGGTTCTGGCGGCCATGGATGACGCCGGCCAGGGGCATCGCGAATGGACCCTGTCAATGTCCCTGAAACATCAGGCGGTGTTGCTCGAGGAGGGGATGAGTGCCGGATCGAGGGAGGCGTTCGAGGCGATGACGCGCCAGTCCCAGCAAGACCAGCGTGAGCTCGAGGCGGGCGATACCCAGACCTTCGAAGCGTTCCTCGCTGACTACCTGGAGCAGTGACAGGCGCCGTTTCACAGACCTTTCGGACCTGGCGCACAGATCCGACCAACGCGCTTGTCACGGTCGCGCCCGGCTGATAGCGTCGGTCAATACACCGTGTTTACCCTCTCTCACAGCATCGATGGCAAGGAGTGCGGTCATGGCCAGGCATATCAAACTGGGCTGGGATGTTGA
>JAWVWU010000099.1:0-7305 GCA_033723595.1 Marinobacter sp.
GCGAGCTCGGCGCCCGGGTACTGTTGGGCAAGCGAGCGCCGGCGGCGGCTTACCGCTGAGCCCGCGGCGTGCGGCACTCACGCGGCAAAAAGGCTGCGAGGCATACTAGAGCGACTCGAGAATGCCCGCCATGTCGTCGGCATGCTCCTCTTCCTGAGCAAGAATCTCCTCGAAAATCCGGCGCGTGGTCGGATCCTTGTCGCTCAGATACGCTGCCATCTCGCGGTAGCTGTCGATTGCAATGCGTTCTGCAACCAGGTCTTCCATGACCATGTCCCTGAGCGTATCGCCTTCGACATACTCGGCGTGAGCACGGCTTTGAAGGCCCTCGGGTGAAAAGTTGGGGGCGCCACCGAGCTGGACGATGCGTTCCGCCAGCCAGTCTGCGTGTTGCTGCTCCTGTTCGGCGTGCTCGAGAAACTCGTCGGCGGCGATGCTCGCGTTGAGACCGTCCGCCATGTAGTAGTGGCGCTTGTAGCGCAGCGTGCAGACAATTTCCGTGGCCAGCGCTTCGTTCAGCAGGTTGATGACGGTCTCGCGATCGGCCTTGTAGCCTTCGGTCACCGCGCCCTGTTCGATGTGCCGGCGGGCGCGTTCGCGCAAGGTTTTGACGTCGGTCAGAAAAGGTTGTGACTGGCTCATGTTAGCTCCTTTCATGGTCGTGAAGGGAAGTGACAAGTTCGCGCTATTCACTATTCCTGAGTCTGATCCGGTAAAAATACAAGGGTACGCCCGATGATCATTCGTGCACATCCATGAACCGGCGGGCCCACTCGCGATTTTCTTCCAGGGTTGAATAGCGGGTCGAAAGCTCCGAGGCGTTGAGGGTGCTCTGGGCGATGTCCCGCTGCTCGCGGAGGCAGTCGTAGGTTGCCTTGATGGCTGCAAAATAGGCCAGGTGACCATTCACCACGATGCGGACGCCATTGGCGACCAGGCGTTCCCGGTCGGTCAGTTCCGGGTTGTCGTACGCCACCAGCATCAGCGGAATCGTGACATGGCGACTGATGGCCTCGAGATGCTCGAAGTCCTTGATACCCACCATGCAGATGCCGTCCGCGCCAGCCTGTTCATAGGCCATTACCCGTTCGATGGTGTCCCCGGTGCTCAGCTGGCCGGCATTGGTGCGGGCAAATATCGCCATGGCCGGATCAATACGGGCCTCAAGCGCGGCCTTAATTTTGCCAACCGCTTCTTCAAGCGGGATCAGGTCGGTGGATTTGTGACCGTATTTCGGCGGCAGCAGGGTGTCCTCGATGGTCAGCGCAGCGACGCCGGCCCGTTCCAGTTCGGTAATGGTGCGGATCACGTTCAGCGCATTGCCGTAACCGTGATCGGCATCGGCGATAATCGGCAACCGGGCCACGCGACCGATGCGGGTGGCCTGCTCGGTGAATTCGCTCAGGGTAATCAGCGCAAAATCCGGTGCTGCCAGCACCTGCAAAGAGGCCACCGAGCCGCCCAGAATGCCGACTTCAAAGCCGAGATCGGCGGCAATCCGCGCCGACATCGGGTCAAAGGTCGACGCCGTGTAATAACAGCGACGGGTCTCCAGAAGCGCTCGAAAATCTTTGCGTAAGTCATGCTGGGACGGGGTGGCCATGCCGCTACTCCTTGGATGGGGCGTTCAGTCGTGTTGGGGATAAGTCAAAAGTATATCGCGCCCGACACGAGGTTTCAGGGCGACCAAAGCAGGGGCCCCGTTCCAGGAAGCGTGAGCTGGCTGCGAGATCAGGGCCGTGCGCGCGGCTTGCGCTGGATACAAAACATGCCTATTTTGTAACACTCCGGTTACATAATCTTAATGTCATCGAGAGCAAAGCCGAACGAACAATAACAAGTCTGGAGATTAGGCAATGAACGCACATAAATACATGCTGGCGTTAACCTGTGCTGCGCTGGTGGCGGTGGCCTCGCCGGCCATCGTGCAGGCCAAGGCGTCTGCCCAGGGTCAGGCCCATGGCATTGGCTATGGGCTGCTGCAAACGGAGCGTGAACACGACAGCCGCGTGTTTACCGTTCAGACCAACGGTGAGCTCGCCTTTGACGCTCTGCCGGGAGCCAGCGCCTACTGGGGCGTTTACGACGGCCTCCAGGGACCTGCCTCCTACACCGCCGAATTCCCCAACAACTGGAATGGCCGGGTCATCATGTACACCCACGGGTATCGCGGTACCGGCCTGCAGGTCACGCGCGAGGTGCCGAATGCCGCCTTCCGCAGCACCGCCCTGGCCCTTGGCTATGCCTGGGCAGCGTCGTCCTATTCAGCCAACTTCTATGATGTGCGTGCGGCGATCGAGGACACCAACAAGCTGGCGTTGAACCTGACGGACTACCTCCAGCAGGACTGGAGTGTCGGCTACGCCGATCCCACCCAATACCTCATCGTCGGTGTTTCAATGGGCGGGCACACCGCAGCCGCGGCGGTTGAGCAGGAAACCCTGGAGACCGCCCGTTATCCGGTCGCCTATGCGGGTGCAATGCCTCTGTGTCAGGCCGAACAGAATGAATTCCAGTGGCTGGGCGACTACAACCGGGCTGCCTGGGAACTGGCCGGATTTGGTGATTTGCCTTACAGCGACTATCAGACCTACCTCGGGCAGGTGCTGTTCAACCTGTTCCAGTTCGACCAGAACGGTCCCACGTTCGTGCCGAAAAACGAGGCGGGCCAGCATCTGAAAGACATCGCCATGAACCTCACCGGCGGCGAGCGCCCGATTTTTGATGAGGGCTTCCGCAACGCATACTGGCAGGGCGCGGTGCTAGGCACCGGTGGCGCCGACGGCACGGTGACCGGTATTCTGGCCAACGAAATCTACGACAACAGTGACCGCGTCTACCGCTGGACCGATGGCCCTGTAGCGTCTGGTGCAGAGCGGGCGTTCAAGGCCAAACTGGGTCTGTTCCATGCCGACAAAGGCGCCAACCCGATCCGCGATGATGGCGTGCGCTGGCTGCCACTGGTCCAGGGCGACTTCAACGTGCCCGTACTGACCATGCATACCCTCGGTGATTTCTTCGTGCCGTTTGTGCATGAGCAACTCTATCGCAAGGCAGCGCTGGCACACGGCCACGGCGACCTGCTGGTACAGCGCGCCATCCGTGACGTTAACCACTGCGGGTTTTCAGGTGCCGAGTTCTCCACGGCCCTGGTGGATCTCGTAACCTGGGTCAATTACGGCATCAAGCCGGGTGGCGATGAGGTACTCGACCCGGCGGTGGTGGCTGATGATCAATACGGCTGCGCCTACACCAACAACCAGTTCTCCTCAGGCCGTGAGTCGCTGCCCCAGTGTGAGTGATTTGTGATTGCGTGAACGAATGGGCCCTTGTCAGGGCCCATTTTTTTGCCGGAACGGCCACGTCTGACCTGTTCGGTCACAGTATGAACCGGTGCCGGTAACGCGTCTGCCGTCCGATCTGTACAATAGCAGGCCTTGAGCCGGCTGCCCGGACCAAACGACAACTTCAGCAAGAGGATTAACCGGTGACGGAACTGGTAGATTACAAACTGAACGACGGTGTTGCGACCATTACCCTGACCAACGGCAAGGCCAATGCGCTCAGCCATGAGGTGTTCAACGCATTGAACGCAGCACTCGATCAGGCAGAGCAGGATAAGGCCGTGGTAATCCTGACCGGCCAGCCTGGCATTTTTTCCGGTGGCTACGACCTCAAGGAAATGCAGAAGGGCCCCGAGCAGGCCTCGGCACTGGTGACCATCGGCTCGAAACTGACCCGCCGGTTGTCGGCCTTCCCCTTGCCAGTCATTGGCGCCTGCAGCGGCCATGCCATCGCCAAGGGCGCTTTTATCCTGCTCTCAGTGGATTATCGCGTAGGCGTGCAGGGCAGCTTCAAGCTCGGCCTGAATGAGGTCGCCATTGGCATGACCATGCACCACACCGGTATTGAAATTGCACGTCACCGGTTGTCACCGGCGCATTTCTACCGATCAGTGGTCAACGCGGAAATCTTCGATCCCGAGGGCGCGGTAGCGGCTGGCTTCCTGGACGAAACCGTACCCGCGGAAACCCTGCTCGAACGAGCCAACGAGCTGGCGGACCAGTTTCTCAAGCTGAATATGCGCGCCCACCGCGAGACCAAGCTGAAGGCGAAAGCCGATTACCTGGCCCGCCTGGATCGTTGCATCGAGCAGGATGCCGCCCACCTCGGATTGATGGGGTAACACCCCGGGCGGGGTGATGGCGTCTTGGCAGGTCAGGACCCTTTCTGACTGTGCGGGTCAACCATCGCCAGAAACCGGCGGTGTTCCCGCAGGGCGTGTTCGGCGCCGACGGCGCGCAGGCGCACCGTTTGTCCCGGTTGACACTGGGCCAGCCGTGCGGCCGCCAGCGGCGTCAGATTGCCCAGCCGGGGATAGCCGCCAATTGTCTGCCGGTCGTTCAGCAGCGCAATCGGTTGGCCATCCGGAGGCACTTGCACTGCGCCCAGAGAGATGCCCTCGGACACCATGGATTTGAGCTGGCAGTCGAGCCTCGGGCCCTTGAGCCGGACGCCCATCCGGTCTGCACGGTCATCCACCTGCCAGTCGGCGTTGAAGGCGTCAAACACGCTGCGCCCGGTGAAATCGGCGATCTGGGCACCGGGTAACAGGTCCAGCACAACCGCGGACGCGTAATCCGGTCGCTCAGCCGCGGGCATTTCATGGATGTCCACGTCTGCTCGGTCGGGGCCGTTGGTCGCAAGGTGATCGCCCGCGGCCACCCGCTGGCCCTGTCCGTTGAATCCCCCGAGCTGTTCCCGCACGACGCAGGAGACGCTGCCCAGCACCGGCTCGGCCGAAAATCCGCCCGCCACGGCAAGGTAGGCCCGCAAGCCCCGGACCGGCGTGCCGAAGGTGATACGGTCGCCCGGGTTTATCGTGATGGAGCGCCACAGCGGCAGTGCCTGATTGTTGTGTTTCGCCGCCAGGTCGGCGCCGGTGACGGCGATGGTCAGCCCGGATTCCGCCTGCAATTCCAGACCGCCGAACGTAATCTCCAGCGCGGGCGTGCCCCAGCGGTTGCCGGTCAGCCGGTTGGCCCACGCCCAGGCGTGCAGATCGGCCGGGCCGCCCTGGGTGACGCCCAGGTGGCGGACACCAAATCGCCCGCTGTCCTGCAGTAACGCCAGTGGTCCGGCGCGGGTGACCCGGAATCCATTGATCGTCTGGGTGCTCATGAGGAAAGCTCCGCCGGTGTTGATTCGGCGGGGGTGGTGTCGCCGCCTTCACGTTCGAATGTCTGGCGATCGACCGAGACAAAGCGGACCCGGTCACCCACCTTCAACAGGCTGAATCCGTCACGGTTGCGGTCAAACAGCCGGGCACTGGTGCGACCGACCAGGTTCCAGCCGCCGGGTGTCACGGTCGGATAGGCGGCCGTCTGCTGGCCGGCCATGGCGACGCTGCCAGCGGGCACCTTCTGGCGGGGCGTGTCCAGCCGGGGGCAGTCGAGCCGGTTGTCCAGCAGCCCCATAAAGGCGAAGCCCGGGGCAAAGCCCAGCGCGAAAACCCGGTAGTCCCGCTGACTGTGAAGGTCGATGACCTGGTCGACCGACAGGTCGGAGCGCTCGGCAACCCGGGCGAGGTCCGGACCCACACTCGGGTCGTACCAGGTGGCCAGTTCGTGAAGTTCGCCGTTCTCCTGGCCGGCGTCGTCCGGCGCCAGTGTTGCCAGCAGGTCCAGCAGCATCCGCCGGGCTTCCCAGGTACTGATTTGCACCGGGTCAAAAATCACCAGCAAGGTGGTGTAGGACGGCACGAGGTCCACCAGCGCCTGGCCGAAGGCCTGCTCGCAATCACGGGTCAGCGCGGTCAGCCATGGCAGGTTGGTTTCGGCGATACCATCGAACAGGCGCACCATCCAGCCGTCAATACCGGCAGGTTCGAGTGCAGGCAGGTGCTTCGAAGCGCTCACGAGGTCGTCTCCAGGGTGCGGAGCATATCGCGGATCTGGCGGACGGCGGCGATGGATTCCTCATTGTCACCGTGAACGCACAGGGTGTCCGCGGCCAGTACCAGTTCACTGCCGTCAACCGTCGTCAGCGGCTGGCCGGAGGCGATACGCCGTGCCTGATCAACGATGACGCCGGGATCATGATGGACCGCGCCGGGCCGGGATCGCGCGACCAGTCGACCGTCGTTATCGTACGCCCGGTCTGCAAACGCTTCGAACCAGAGCGTGATGCCCTGTTGCTGACCGAGTTCCCGCATTGGAGCGGTGTCGCGCGTGGCCAGGGTCATTAACGGCAGATCCGGTGAGAAGGCGGTCACGGCCCGGGCCACAGCGGCGAAGATCTCCGGGTTGCGGGCCATGTCGTTGTACAGGGCACCGTGGGGCTTTACGTACCTTACGCGGGTGCCTTCGGCACGGCATATGCCCTCAAGGGCCCCCAGTTGGTAAAGCACCAGGTTTTCGATTTCGCTGGCGGAGCAGGCCATTGAGCGCCGGCCAAAACCGACCAGGTCCGGGTAGGCCGGGTGCGCGCCGATGCTGACCTCGTGCTCCCGGGCAAGGCGAACAGTCCGTCGCATGACGTCCGGGTCGGAGGCATGAAATCCGCAGGCAATGTTGGCCAGGTCGACGTGGGGCATGACCTCGTGATCGAGTCCCATGACCCAGGGGCCAAAACTCTCACCCATATCGGCGTTCAGCTTCAAAGGTGTCATCGTAACCTCACTTTCATTGTGTGATCTGTCGGTCGGGGACTTTCAGGGCCGCGGCTGCCGGCGGGCGGATGGACAACATTGGCTCGCGGTCGGATCCGGTCGCCCCTGCTACAGTTTATCAGGTCCGGGAAGCACCGGAGCGGCAGGCCTGGGCCTGTCAGCAAGCCGGTCACCGTGGCGTCTCCGCAAGTGCTTCGATCGCCGCCGCCAAGCGCAGCAGGGCGCGATCATGCCCGTGCCGTCCGATCAGCATCAGGCCACTGGGCAGTTCATCGGGAGCGTGATTGGGCAGGGTCAGGGCGCATAAATCGAGCAGGTTGGCCACGCTCGGGTTGCGCAGCACCAGCAGGTTGATTCGGGCATAATCCGCATCGGCGGTCACCTCGGTCAATCGCGGGGGCACAATCGGCACCGTGGGTGCCAGCAGGCCGTCGACCGCCCGCAACCACTGATCGGCCTGGTGCTTTCTGTCCGCCCGTAAGCGGCACAGTTCGATGTAGTCGGCAGCACTGAGTGCGGCGCCACGTTCGATGCGGGCGCGAACCCGCGGGTCGTAGCGATCGCCATGGACTGGCAGCCAGTGACGATGGAGGTGATAGCTTTCTGCCGCGGACAACCCGCCGCCCGCCAGTAGC
>JAWVWU010000100.1:0-7291 GCA_033723595.1 Marinobacter sp.
GCTGTGGGGAATCCAGTCATTGTTCAGATCGGTGATGTACATCCCGACCTTCAGCGCATTGATGGGTATGCGTTTGATCATTCTTAAAGGCGCCAGCGTGTTAACAGGTCACGATCGGTGAGGCTATGCCGCACAGGTCCGGCGGCCGTGAAAGCGGTCGGCGTGACAACCGTCTTACTCGTAATAATAAGCATACGAACCATTCTATACTGCCCGAGCATACGTTTGGAATAACGACATAGCCTGACCCGCGCACCGGTCGGCGTCACTGATTACTCCCTCAACAAGCCCCTCGCACCGCCAGTTCGCAATTCGATGACCTGCATCAATTCGTGCCCCAGGGCAATGGCATACGCTGAACTTGCCCTGCCGGTTGTGCGTCGCACCTGCTGCTCCTGCGTCGCGGACCGGCAGAACCTGCCCCGATCCAACCGCTCGACAGGGAGTTGTGCCATGAGTGAACAACCGCAGTCTGATCGTCCGGTCAGCGATCCCGATCAGGATCTGGCCACGCGATTTCCCACCGCCTATACCATCCTTTTTCTGCTGATTGTTCTGGTTGCGGCACTGACGTGGATTATACCAGCAGGCAAGTACGATCGGGCGATGAATAAAGAAGTCGGGCGCGAAGTGGCGGTCCCTGGCACCTACCAGACCGTCGATCCGCACCCCCAGGGCTTCGTTGACGTGATGCTGGCTCCGACCGCGGGGTTCTACGACCCGGACAGCTATGTGGCCAATGCCATTGACGTTGCCCTGTTCGTGTTATTCCTGGGTGGTTTTCTGGGCGTGATGAATGCCACCGGCGCCATCAATACCGGCATCCGCAGCGCGATGCGTCACCTCAAGGGTCACGAGGTGTGGATGATTCCGATTCTGATGAGCCTGTTCGCGGTGGGTGGCACGACCTATGGCATGGCGGAGGAAACGCTGGCGTTCTATGCGATTCTGATCCCGGTCATGATGGCGGCCGGTTTCGATGTGGTCACGGGCGTTGCCATCATCATGATCGGTGCGGGTATCGGCGTGCTTGGTTCGACCATCAATCCGTTTGCCACCGTCATCGCCGCCAATGCGGCCAATATACCCTTCACCGACGGCATTGTGGTGCGCTTCATTCTGTTATTGGGCGGGCTGGTCATCTGTGCCGCCTACGTCATGCGCTATGCCGTGCGGGTCAAAGCCGATGCCTCACGTTCGGTGGTTGCCAGACAGTGGGATGCGCACCGCAGGCTGTTCCTGCAGGGCCATGACGAGGCGGTTGATGACGCGACGCTTAACCGCACTCAGATGATCGCCCTGGTGATCTTTGGTCTGACGTTTGCGGTCATGATCTGGGGCGTGTCTTCCCAGGGCTGGTGGATGGCGCGCATGGGCGCCCTGTTCTTTGGATCGGCCATCCTGATTGGACTGGTGGCCCGCCTGGGCGAGAAGAAACTCACGGGCAGTTTTGTCGACGGTGCCCGTGATCTGCTGGGGGTCGCGCTCGTGGTCGGCCTGGCCCGGGGCATTGTGGTCATCATGGATCAGGGCATGATCGCCGACACCATTCTGCACAGCGCTGAGACCTCCCTGGGCGGGCTGCCAAAACTGGCGTTCATCAACCTGATGTTCTGGATCGAGGTGGGCATGAGCTTCTTCGTGCCGTCGTCCTCGGGCCTGGCGGTTCTCTCTATGCCGATTCTGGCGCCGCTGGCGGACTTTGCCAGCGTGGGCCGGGAACTGGTGGTCACCGCCTACCAGTCCGCCAATGGCCTGGTGAACCTGATCAATCCCACCTTTGCGGTTGTGGTCGGCGGGCTGGCCATCGGACGGGTGTCCTATGACCGCTGGATCGCCTTCATATGGCCCCTGCTGCTCATACTCACGGTGTTCATCACGCTGGTCATCAGCATCGCGACGTTGCTGTAACGACGGACAAACGAGGGATTGTGTCATGTCAGAACAAACGTTTGGCGTACATTCCGAAACCGGCACGCTGCGGCAGGTCATTATCTGCCGCCCGGGGCTGGCCCACCGTCGCCTGACACCGTCCAACTGTGACGCCCTGCTGTTCGACGACGTCTTCTGGGTCAAACAGGCGCAGAAGGACCACGACGTGTTTGCCGGCCTGATGCGGGCACGGGGTATCGAAGTCCTGGATGTAAACGAACTGCTGGCGGCCACGCTGGACATTGCCGAAGCCCGCGCCTGGATCCTCGATCACCGGATTACCTGGAACGACATCGGCGTCGGGATGCTGTCCGACCTGCGCGCCTGGATGGATGAACTGCCAGGCACGACGCTGGCGGACTACCTCATCGGTGGTCTGGAGGTAGCCGACCTGCCGTTTGCACCGGACGGGCTCTTTGGCAATCACCTGGGGCATTACGGGTTTATCCTGCCACCGCTGCCTAACTTCCTGTTTACCCGGGATAACAGCGCCTGGATCTATGGCGGAGTCAGTCTCAATCCGATGTATTGGGCGGCCCGCAAACCCGAGACCCTGCTGATGGCCGCCATCTACCGCTTCCATCCGGCCTTTGCCGGCAAGGTCGAGGTATTGTGGGGCGACCCCCTTCAGGATCACGGTCTCGCCAGTCTCGAAGGGGGCGACATCATGCCGGTGGGCCATGGCACGGTGCTGGTGGGGATGGGCGAGCGCTCCTCGCCCCAGGCCATCGGCCAGTTGTCGAAGGCGCTGTTTGAGCGGGGCGAGGTTCAGCGGGTAATTGCCTGCCAGATTCCCAAATCCCGCTCTGCCATGCACCTGGACACCGTTTTCACCTTCTGCGGCGGTGACGTTGTCACCACCTTCAAGGAAGTGGCGGACCAGGTGATCTGCTACGACCTGCGGCCCGGTGAGGGACACAAGCACCTGACGTTCCGGCGCGACCCGCGCCCGCTGTTTGACGTGGTGGCAGACGTGCTCGGCTATCCCGCCCTGCAAATCGTGCCGACCGGTGGCAATGATCCGGCCGAACGCGAGCGTGAGCAGTGGAACGACGGCAACAACGTGCTGGCGTTGAGTCCCGGTGTCGTGGTGGGCTACGACCGCAACGACGACACCAACGCGGCACTGGAATCGGCGGGTATTGAAGTACTGGTCATGCCCGGTGCCGAGCTTGGACGAGGCCGCGGCGGCGGGCGCTGCATGAGCTGTCCGACCATCCGTGATCCCCTGTAACCGGTAAGGACACCCGACATGGCATTCAATCTGAAGAACCGGCATTTCCTCACCCTGCGCGACTATACCCCGCGGGAAATTGCCTTTCTGCTGAAGCTGGCGATGGATCTGAAAACCGCCAAGTACGCCGGCACCGAAGTGCCGCAGCTGACGGGCAAGGACATTGCCCTGATCTTTGAAAAGAACTCCACTCGCACCCGCGTCGGCTTCGAGGTTGCCGCCTATGATCAGGGTGCCCGGGTCACCTATCTGGGCCCGACCGGCACCCACATCGGGCACAAGGAATCAGTGAAAGACACCGCCCGGGTGCTGGGGCGGGTCTACGATGCCATCGAGTATCGTGGATTCGGCCAGGCGGTCGTCGAGGAACTGGCCGCCCATGCCGGGGTGCCGGTCTACAACGGCCTGACCGATGAATTCCACCCGACCCAGATCCTGGCGGACTTTCTCACCATGCAGGAGCACGTCGAAAAGCCCCTGCACGAGGTCGCTTACGTGTTCATGGGGGATGCTGCCAACAACATGGGCGACAGCCTGCTGATCGGGGGCGCCAAGATGGGGATGGATGTGCGCCTGTGTGCGCCCCGGGAATGCTGGCCGCGCGCCGCCGTGCAGGAGGAGGCCCGGTCGATCGCCGTGGCCACCGGTGCCCGTATCACCATCACCGACGACGTGGAGACCGCCGTGGCCGGGGTGGATTTTGTCTACACCGATGTCTGGGTGTCCATGGGCGAGCCCAAAGAGAAATGGGCCGAGCGCATCACGCTGCTGATGCCCTATCAGGTCAACGCGGCGGTGATGGCGAAAACCGGCAATCCCCGCGCCCGGTTCATGCATTGCCTGCCCGCTTTTCACAATACCGAGACGACCCTGGGCAAGGACATTCAGGCCGAGTTCGGCATTGAAGCCATGGAGGTGACGGATGAAGTCTTCGAGAGCCCGGCCTCCATTGTGTTTGATCAGGCGGAAAACCGCATGCATACGATCAAGGCGGTGTTGGTGGCCACCCTCGGTGCCTGATCGCTGTCGCTATCATCCTTGCGGGGGAGTGACCCTATGCTGATTGTCGCCGCGTTGGGAGGGAATGCGCTGTTAAAACGGGGCGAGCCGCTGACCGCTGAGGCTCAGCGGCTTAATGTACAGACCGCGGCCCGGTCGCTGGCGGAGATTGTCAGGGCGGGACATCAACTGGTGGTCACCCATGGCAACGGTCCGCAGGTTGGATTGCTGGCCCTGCAGGGGGCGGCCTACAAGCCGGATGAAGCCTACCCGCTGGACGTGCTGGGCGCAGAAACCGAAGGCATGATCGGCTACATGATCGAGCAGGAGCTGGAGAATGTGCTGGATCACGATCGCCCGGTCGCCACCTTGCTGACTCAGGTCATTGTGGATCGGGATGATCCGGCGTTTGCCCGACCCACAAAATTTGTCGGGCCCGTCTATGACAAAGCCGACGCCGAAGCCCGTGCGGCTGCCGCTGGCTGGCAGATCGCCGCGGATGGTGACAAGTGGCGGCGGGTGGTGGCCTCGCCGACACCCCGGGAAATTCCGGATCTGCGCGTGCTGACGCTTCTGCTGGCGCAGCAAGTAGTAGTGATCTGTACCGGTGGTGGCGGCATCCCGGTGGTGCGTTGCCGCGATGGCAGCCTGATGGGGGTCGAGGCGGTGATCGACAAGGACGCGGCCAGCGCCTTGCTGGCCCGACAACTGGGCGCCGACGCCCTGCTGCTGCTGACCGACGTCGACGCGGTCTATCGCGATTACGGCACCGACCAGGCCGCTCCGGTCACCGTGATTGGTCCGACGCAGGCGAGGCAACTGAATGTCCCGGCCGGTTCCATGGGCCCCAAGGTGGCCGCCGCCTGCGACTTTGGCGACAGCGGCGGACTCAGCGGTATCGGCCGGCTGGAGGACGCACGGGCCATTCTGGAGGGGCGTGCCGGAACTCGGATCGTCGACGCCGCAAGCGGATGGGCGGACAGGGAGGGAGCGGGGTGAATCAGACCGTATCCGATGAGCAGAGCTCAGCCGGTACCGGCAGCGTCGGGCACGTCATCGGCATCCGGGGGGGCGTGGTGGACGTGCTGTTTCCGGCACCGCCGCCGCGCATCCACGATGTGCTGCAGGCCGGCAGTCTGGCGCTGGAGGTTTCATCACTGCTGGACAACGGCGCGGTGCGCTGCATGGCGCTGGCGCCGGTCCGTGGGCTGGGTCTGGGAAAGCCGGTGACCACCGGTGGCAGGCCCATTCAGGTGCCGGTTGGAGACGCCGTGCTGGGGCGCATGCTGAACGTGTTCGGCGCCCCCATCGATGGCAAGCCGGCGCCGGAAGCAACGGCCTGGCGATCCATTCATCGACTGCCTCCGGCCCTGGAAGACCGGGTCACCCACAGCGCGATACTGGAGACCGGTATCAAGGCCATTGACCTGCTGTCCCCCATCGAGCGCGGCGGCAAGACCGGGCTGTTCGGCGGCGCCGGCGTGGGGAAGACCGTGCTGATTACCGAGCTGATCAACAATACCGTTCAGTCCCATCAGGGCGTCAGTCTGTTCTGCGGAATCGGCGAGCGCTCCCGCGAAGCCGAGGAACTCTACCGGGAAATGGGCGAGGCCGGTGTCCGGGACCGGACTGTAATGGTGTTTGGCCAGATGAACGAGGCCCCGGGCGTGCGCTTTCTCGTGGGCCAGACGGCCCTGACCATGGCCGAGTATTTTCGCGATGACCGCGAGCAGGATGTCCTGCTGCTGATCGACAATATCTTCCGCTTTGTTCAGGCCGGCTCTGAAGTCTCCGGCCTGATGGGACGGATGCCGTCGCGGGTTGGCTATCAGCCCACCCTGGCCACCGAACTGGCCTCTCTGGAGGAGCGCATCACCTCGACCCGAACCGGGGCCATTACCTCCATACAGGCCGTCTACGTGCCGGCGGACGACTTCACCGACCCGGCCGCCGCGCATATTTTCTCGCACCTGTCGGCCTCGGTCGTACTGTCCCGCAAGCGCGCCAGTGAAGGCCTCTACCCGGCCGTTGATCCGCTGGCGTCGACGTCGGTGATGCTGACGCCGGCGGTGGTGGGCCAGCGTCATTACGACATTGCCCGGGCGGTTCGGCGCACCCTGGCAGAGTATGAGGAATTGCGGGACATCATCGCCATGCTGGGACTGGAAGAACTGTCCTCCGCGGATCGCGCCACCGTGGCCCGGGCGCGCCGGCTGGAACGTTTTCTGACACAACCGTTTGTCACGACCGGGTCCTTCACCGGGACCGAAGGCAAACAGGTCGCCATCGAGGATACCCTGAACGGCTGCGAAACGATTCTCGCCCAGAGCCGGTTCGAGGATGATGAAAGCGACTATTACATGATCGGGGCGCTGAACGAACGGAAGGGCCAGGCATGACCCTCGCCGGCGCCATGCAGGTCAACCTGCGCCTGCCCACCCGCACGCTGTTTGACGGCAAAGCGGTGGCGCTGTTTGCCGTGGCCGAAAACGGCGCGTTCGGCCTGCTGCCCAATCACATTGATTTTGTCACCGCGCTGGTGCCGTCGGTGCTCATTGTGACCACTGAGGATGGCAAGGAGCGGTTTTTCGGGATTGATGAGGGCATTCTGGTCAAGCGCGGGCACGCGGTAGAGATCGCCATCCAACGCGGCGTCGAGGGCGCGGACCTCGACTCACTGCGCGAGACCGTGCAGGCCACCTTCGTGGAAATTGACGAGGCCGAGCGGGTTGCCCGCGCCGCCTTGTCACGGCTGGAGGCGGGCATCATGCGGCGCTTTGCCAACCTGCGCAAGCCGTCACCATGAGTGATAACAACCCGTGAGCGACGCGAAGAAAGACCGCTCGGCGGATGCGATTGGCCGCCGGGCCGACCGTATAAAGCGCGCCCGGGACAACCCGGGACAGAGCCCACTGCGGGGCCTGGGTGCCTTCGGGATGATCGGCTGGTCGGTCGCGGTGCCGACGGTAAGCGGCGCGTTTCTGGGCCTGTGGCTCAACCGGGTCGCCCCGCAGGGCTTTTCCTGGCCAATCGCCCTGATGCTGGGTGGTCTGGTGCTGGGCATCTTCATTGCCTGGCGCTGGGTTGACCGGGAACGACCCGACAAGGGGAGGGATGAATGATAAC
>JAWVWU010000101.1:0-7278 GCA_033723595.1 Marinobacter sp.
CATGGGGCTGATCGGCGCCAGCGTCGCACCGGAGACGGCTTCATCCGTCGGGTTCTACGCCATGCTGGGTATGGGTGCCATGATGGGCGCGGTGCTGCAGGCCCCGCTCGCGGCGTTGATGGCGTTGCTGGAACTGACCCGAAACCCCAACATCATTCTGCCCGGCATGCTGATCATCACCACCGCAAGTCTGGTGACCAGCGAGGTATTCGGTCAAAAGTCTGTTTTCCTGACGATCCTGCGCAGCCAGGGGCTGAACTACCAGAGCTCACCGGTGATTCAGGCGCTTCGACGGGTATCCGTCGGCGCCATCATGGACCGCAGCATCCTCCGCTCAGAACGCCGGCTCACCTACGAGCAAGCCCGCGATGTACTTAAATCGGAACCCAAGTGGCTGATTGTCGAGGGATCCAATGGCCCCACTGCACTGATGCCGTCGGTCGACCTCGCCCGCTTTCTGGAGTCGGGCGAGGAGCCACCCGAAGCCGCACCCGGTGGCGAAGAGGAGTCCGAGACCGGCCCGCCCACCATTGATCTTATGGATATTCCGGCCAACCGGCGGGACATCGGCCCCATTGCCTACCAGTCGACGCTGGAGGAAGCCCTGAATGCGTTTGACAAATCCCAGGCAGAAGCGCTGTATGTGGAGCGCCAGATCGCCCCGACGATCAAACGCATTTACGGCATTCTGCTGAAGTCCGATATTGAAAACTACTACCAATACCGCCAATAAACGACAGGGCCGGGTTATGAAAAACACGCGCCAGGAGTCTCTGCCATGCTGTGGGTAAAAGCGTTTCATGTCATCGCGATGGTGTGCTGGTTTGCCGGCCTGTTCTACCTGCCTCGCCTGTTCGTATACCACGCGTCGTGCACAGACCAGCCCGGGCGTGAACGTTTCAAGATCATGGAACGTAAGCTTTACCGGGGCATCACAACGCCCTCCATGATTGCGACCGTAGGCCTCGGTATCTGGCTGATCGGGTACAATCCAGGGTATTACCTGAGCCAGGGCTGGATGCACGCAAAACTGACGCTGGTCTTGGCGCTTCTGGTCTATCACTTTTATTGCGGCCACCTGGTCCGGGTTTTTCGCGACGACCTGAACCGCAGGAGTCACGTGTTTTTCCGATGGTTCAACGAACTGCCGGTGCTGGTGCTGGTCGCCGTGGTGATTCTGGTGATCGTCAAACCGTTCTGAAGCCACATTCATTGAGGAGAACTCGCCATTACTCTCAAACAACGCCCGCAGGTTCTGGTACTGTCCGGTCTCGACCCGTCTGGTGGGGCTGGCATTCAGGCCGACATTCAGGCCATCACCGCCCTGGGTTGCCATCCTTTGCCCGTGTTGACCTGCCTGACCGTTCAGGACACCCGCAATGTCTACAACAGCGCGCCCGTCGATGCCGAGCTCATTCGCGAACAACTGGCCTGCCTCGAAGAGGACACGCCTATTCACGCCATCAAAACCGGTGCGCTGGGTAACGCGGATGTCGTTGCGGTCGTGATGGGTTTTCTGGCTCGTCACCCCGACATTCCGCTGATCGTTGACCCGGTCATCAAAGCGGCAGGCGGGGGCGATCTCGCCGACCAGGCGCTGGTCGACCGGATGCGGGACGGTCTGTTCGCCTATGCCGACGTGATCACCCCCAATGGTGAGGAGCTTGTTTTGCTGGGCGGTGATGATAACCCTGACCGGTCCGCGGAACGCTTGCTGACCGGCGGTTGCCAGAACGTGCTGGCGACCGGGGGCCACGGCACCGGCGCGCAGATTACCAATACGCTTTACTACAGTAACGGCCAACGCCGCACCTGGGACATTCCACGCCAGGGCGGGGAGTACCACGGCACCGGCTGCACACTCGCCGCTGCAATAGCGGCCGGTCGCGCCGCCGGCCTCGATCTGGAGTCGGCCATCGCCCGGGCCCAGACCTTTGTCTCCGCCGCGATCACCGGCGCACTGTCGGTGGGCCAGGGTCAACCAGTACCGGACCGGCACGCCGGAGGTCAGCCTTAATGGCCCTGCACCAGACCGCCATCAGACCCGGCCTCTACGCCATCACCGACAATCACCTTCTTCCGGATGAGCGGCTGATTCCGGCGGTCGAGGCCGCCGTGCAGGGCGGGGCCGTCATGGTGCAGTACCGGGACAAGGCCGGCTCATCAACCCTGCGCCTGAAACAGGCCCGAGCGCTTCGATCGATCTGCGATAATGCCGGGGTTGCACTGATTATCAACGATGATGCGGAGCTTGCCCGGCGAGTCGGTGCGGCGGGGGTTCATCTGGGCCAGACCGATGGTACGCCGGACGCAGCCCGTAAACTGCTCGGCGACCACGCCATTATCGGTGTCACCTGCCACGCCGACCTTGAACTCGCCCGTCGCGCGGTTGCGGCCGGCGCGGATTATCTGGCCTTCGGCCGTTTCTTCGCATCGGCCACCAAACCGGACGCACCGCCGGCGTCAGCCGATGTACTCGGCGCAGCCAGACAGTTTGACCGGCCCGTGGTTGCGATCGGCGGCATCAGCCTCGAAAATGGCGGTCGTTTGGTCGAGGCAGGTGCCGATTTGCTGGCCGTTGTTGGCGGCCTTTTTGGCGCCGATGATATCGAGCATCGGGCCCGGAAGTTTTGCCAACTGTTCGAGCGCACGCACACCAGTTCAAGCAGCCGTCATTCGCCCGGCTTCCCACTTTAAACCACGGAGTCTTGATCCATGACGCAATCCGAAACCCTCTTCGAACAGGCACAAAAATACATTCCCGGCGGCGTCAACTCACCGGTGCGGGCCTTCCGTGGCGTCGGCGGAACACCGCTGTTCTTCAAACACGCCAAGGGCGCCTATCTGTACGATGAAGATGATCGGCGCTATATCGATTACATCGGCTCCTGGGGCCCCATGATTCTGGGGCACGGCGACCAGCGGATTGTCGATGCGCTGCACGCCCAGATCGATCGCGGTCTGGGCTACGGCGCACCGACCGCCATTGAGACCGAAATGGCTAAAAAGGTGTGCGAACTGGTGCCCTCGATGGATCTGGTGCGCATGGTCAACTCCGGTACCGAAGCCACCATGAGCACGATCCGTTTGGCGCGCGGCTACACCGGACGGGACAAGATTGTAAAGTTTGAAGGCTGTTACCACGGCCACGTTGATTCACTGCTGGTGAAGGCGGGCTCAGGTGCCCTGACTCTGGGCGTGCCGAATTCGCCCGGCGTTCCCGCGAGTCTTGCCGAACATACGCTGACGCTCACATTCAACGACATCGACAGCGTCCGCCAGACCTTCGCCGAAATCGGTGATCAGATTGCGGCCATTATTGTCGAACCCATCGCCGGCAACATGAACTGTATTCCCCCGGTGCCCGGCTTTCTGGAAGGTCTGCGGGAAGTCTGCGATCAGTTCGGGACCGTCCTGATTTTTGACGAAGTGATGACAGGCTTCCGGGTAGACCTGGGGGGTGCCCAGGGGCACTATGGCGTCAAACCCGACCTGACAGCCCTCGGCAAGGTGATTGGCGGTGGCCTGCCCGTCGGGGCATTCGGCGGCAAGCGCAAGATCATGGAGCACATCGCCCCCCTTGGCCCGGTCTACCAGGCTGGCACGCTCTCAGGCAACCCCCTCGCCATGTGCGCCGGATTGACCACGCTGAATGCGATTTCCGAACCCGGGTTTCATGATCGACTTGCGGAAAAGACCCTGGCCGTCCGGAATGGCCTGAAAGCCGCCGCCGATCGCGCTGGCGTGCCCATGGCCGTGCAGGGCGTCGGCGGGATGTTCGGTTTCTTCTTCACGGACGCCCCCACTGTCACCCGCTTCGATCAGGTAACCGCCTGCAATCTGGATCACTTCAAAGCATTTTTCCAGGGCATGCTCAAGGAAGGCATCTATCTGGCTCCATCGGCCTTCGAGGCAGGCTTTGCCTGTGCCGTGCTCTCCGACGACGATATTGAACACACCGTCGCGGCGGCGGAACGGGTCATGAAAACCTTTTGACAGCAACCTCCGGCAGGCGCGATCGATGGCCTGCCGGGCCTGAGGTCTCAGAACCGGCCGTTGATACCCAGCAGCATCACCTGACGGGCGTACTCGTAGCGGGACAGGCTGCTGCTGTTGTACTGAGCGTCCCATTCGCCGGTCGCTGCCCATTGAGCCGATAAACGGTACTCCAGCATGAAGGCGGCGCGGCGCCGATGATCAACCCGTCGCTCCACGAGCAGCCCGTCCGGGGTAACCAGGCGATGCTCGTCACGATAGCGGCTGAAGCGGTAATCAAGCCTGGTGCCAAAGCTCAGTTCTCTGGTCAGCGCGTGCCAGCCAACGACCATCAGTTCGTGGTGGGATGGCGACTCACTGTAAAATTCCGAGGCTGTCTGGAAGTCCCGGCGCCGATTGAGGTCATATCGGTAGCGGCTGCGCCACTGCCATCCCTGCCATTGATCGTCCAGTTCCAGTGCGGCGCCGAAGCGCTGGCCGTCGTATTCTTCGAAATGTCGGCCGGCATCCACCCGCGCACCTGTGAGGCTCGCCTTACAGCTGGCTGATGCAGTGTCAAACCCACAACCCGCCAGGCGGTAGGACGTTGTCAGCTCGAACGTTCGCTCCAGGGCAGCGGTATCCAGCCAGGACTGGGACAAACTGGCACGCGCTTCGCCCCGCCCCGGCCCAAGGACCAGTGACCGACTCAAACCCAGTTCCATGTAATCGGTGTCGTACTGATCGTTGGACAGATATTGCCGACTGTAGAGCAAACCATCCGCCAGCACGCCCTCGCGGCGGCTCCCTGCGATTTGAACAACGCCCGCGGCCTGACTTTCAAGAAACGAGGCGCCTTCAAAACTCGGCTCCCCGTCGGCAACCCGCGACAGATTACTGTCATAGCCGGCATTGAGGTCAACCGAGGCAGACCAGGACTGTTCGGTGTCAGCGGATTGAGGCACGCTCAATTGATCCAGCTGTCGGCTGGCAAGTGTCCGAAGTTTGGTCGACGCCGAATGCTCAAAGACCGCCTGGAAATACGCTTCGGCCATCTCTGGCTGGTGAGCCTTAAGGGCGACCAGACCAAGGTTGTATCGGGCCAGTTCGCGGTTGGCACCTGTCAGCAACCGGGAGAAGGCAAACTCGGCCTGTTCGAGCTGTCCCTGCTTGTAGTAGGCCACCCCAAGGTTATACCAGAGCGTGTCGCTGGAAAGGCCCTGTGCTCGCGCCGCTTCGAACTGGCGGATAGCGCGTTGAAACTGGCCTGCATTGAACGCCGAGACGCCCTGTCCAAAATGGCTTTGTGCGGTGGCATCATCGGCGATCGCTGGCACAGCCAGCAGACACTGAACCCCTAGCAACACGACCCGGGCGCGATGCGACACTGACAAGCAATTCTCCTTTTGCGGAGCCCGGCAACAGGAATCATTCTGTGAACAACGCAGGGGTCGTGCCGTGACAACCGGGCGAACGACAGGGCGACGACCCTGCCCGCACAAGGATGCCATTGATCGACGGTCAAAGGGAATTACAAAAAATGCAGGACGCGGGGGTCAGATCACGCTCTTGCCGGCGCCCCCGCAATCGGCCATTGGCTGAGCTGAAGCAGGCCGCTACTGACCGGACTTCCCGGGTAAATCCGGTTTGTGCGGCTGGGTTTTATCGATATCCGGACGGAGCTCACGGGCGCGATTGCCGAGAGAGTCTCCCAGGTGCCGGCCCCTGTCGTCCATTTCGCCGCCCCGGCGTTCGTGTCCGGTCCCTGCGCGAGTCTGCGATTCGTTCGTCGCGCTCCCGGGATTGCTGCTGTGCGGTGAAGACTCAACGGCTGGATCGGGAAGCTGTATTTGCTGAACAACCGAATCGGAAAGCGCCTCATCATCAGTCACCATACGCATGGTGACGTCCAGGTCCGGTTCTGCATAGCTGACGCCGGGCAAAAGCACCAGGCCTGAAACCATCAGGATGAGGGCAACATGACAACGCCGGGCCAATTTCATGACGATGGACTCCTCGCCGGATCCGAGTCCGGCAGCCGAACCCTGAACGTTTTCTGACGCACACCGTCGTCGAGGTGGGCAACCAGGTCGCCTGACCCCGGGAACAGCACTCTGATCGGCAGTGCCAGAACGTTGTCACCGGCTTTCAGGTCCACTTTCCAACTCAACGTTTGCCGCCCCGGGAACCGAGCCAGCTCAACATTTTTCGGCAAATCAAGTGTCAGCGTAACATTGTCGAGGGCATCATGACTGCTGAATGCCAGCTTCACGGTCCTGAGCATCGGGGCGGTGGGCGCCTCACTCACGCCCGAGGCCGCCGGTCCTGAGGTCTCATTCGAGGTCACAACCGGTGTCCGGGGAGCGCTGGCGAACAGGCCTGCACCCAGCACAACGCCCAGTATAAGCGCGGCCGCAACAGCCGCCCCCACCCAGGGGGACGACCAGCTCTGGCGTCGCTGGCCCGGTATGGCCGCTGCCAACACGCGCGCCTCGAAGCCCTGCGATGGTTCAGGCACCGGCGCCGCCTGCTTTAACGCGTGCAGAAAGGAGCGCTCTCTGGAAAGCCGGGCACGACAGTCCCCGCAGTCATCCAGGTGCCGCTCGAGATCGGCCCGCTCCGGGGCTGTCATCGTCTGATTCAGGTAGGCAATAAACTGTGCCTGGCATTCATGGCATAACATAGAAACCACCTCAGTGATCCTGACGATCCGGCGATAAAAAAGGTTCCTCACCTTCTTGTAACTTTTTGCGCAGTGCAGCCCGGCACCGATGCAGGCGTGACTTGATTGTGCCCACCGGTAACTCCAACACGACGGCTATATCCTCCTGCCGCCAGCCATCCACATCGTGCAGGAGCAACAGCGTTCGGTGATCGGGGGGCAGGTCGTCCAGCACCCGCCTCATGGCCGGTTTTAGCCGTTCCAAGTCAATCATCGCGTCCGGAGCGAGATCTTCCGATACGACGCTGTCAAGGTGAGATGCCTGACCGTCCGAGTCGACCAGCTCGCTGAGGGGGCGGTCAGCCTGCCGGCCTTTTTTTCGGGTGTTATCGATGAACTGTCGATACAGCACGCGATTCAGCCAGGACCTGAGCTGATCGACGGACTCGAGCTCGGACAGCCGCGGATAGAGCTTGACCACCACATCCTGCACCAGGTCTTCGGCGTCGGGACCGTGTCCGGTCAGGCGAAAGGCAAAACCGTGCATCGCCCGCAAATGCGGCTGCACGAGTTGCTCAAAACGACGCGCCCGAGAAGGGCGGAAAGGTAACAGGGCCAAATCAGTACTCGTTCAGGTTCAG
>JAWVWU010000102.1:0-7238 GCA_033723595.1 Marinobacter sp.
AACGTCCGGCAGACCTCGTTGTCGATCACGGTGACCTCAACCCCGCGACTGCGCAGGTAATCCTCCGGCCCACGAAAGGTGTGATTCTCGCCGATCACGACCCGCGGGATGCCATAGAGCAGCGCGGCACCACTGCACATATCGCAGGGCGACAGGGTGGAATAGAGGGTGGCCCGCTGGTAGTCGGAGGCCGGCAGCCGGCCTGCATTTTCGAGGCAGTCCATCTCTGCGTGACGAATCACGCTGCCCTGCTGGACCCTGCGATTATGACCGCGACCGACTATCCGCCCGTCAATCACCAGCACCGAGCCGATGGGAATGCCGCCTTCGGCAAGCCCTTTTCGAGCCTCCTCAACGGCGGCGGCAAAAAATTCATCCACGGTACATGCGCTCCCCGTGCGGGTGTTTTCGGAAGCAACGGGCACCGCTCCGCGATAGCGGCCGGCGCCCGCCCTGATCAATCAACCAAAGTGAAAAAACGCCACCTTGTTGCCATCCAGATCCCGGATGTAGGCCCCGTAAAACTGATTGGGAATTCGCTGCCCCGGCTCGCCGTCGCAGGTAGCCCCCAATGAAATCGCTTTCTTGTAAAAGGCGTCAACGCCCTCCTTGGAGCCGGGATGAATCGCAACCATATTGCCGTTGCCCGGATGATTGGGCTGCTTGTCGTAGGGAATACACACCGCCAGCATCGGCTCACTCATGCTCTTGCCGACAAACGCGATGCGCTCCATATCCAGCAGCACTTTTGCACCGAGGTCGGCGAGCAGTTCACTGTAGAACTGTTTCGCCCGGGCCATATCGCTCACGCCAATCGTTACGTATCCGATCATTCTTTTGTTTCCTGTGTTAATGGACGTTGATTCATCGTGTATTGCGGCCGGCAGACGGTCGTTGTCTGCCTGGCCGGAACTGCTCTGTAAGGCGGTGCCCGGATAACCGATCAGCGTCCGGACCGTCTCGCCGTTAATGTACGTCCATCGCCGGTGGATAATATCAATGCGCCGGTGGGGTCCACGGTGAATGTCTCGACATCACCCAGTACCGTCAGCATGTGCTGTTCCTGTTTCATCAACGCCGGGGCACAGGCTTTCCGGGTCGCCGCGATGGCCGTGGTGGTCAGTTCCAGGCCACTGCGGGTATAACGGGTCTGATAGTGGTTGCAGCCCGCCTGCCCACTCAAGCGACCATCCGGGCCGAACCTGAGCGTCAATCGTGCGAAGTCGGTCACGCCGTCCTGGTCGATGTCCTCGACCACCCAGTCCTCGCCGACGGCCAGCACGTCACTGCCCGCGGCGGGCGTCGCCGGGCGATCCAGCACGCAAACCGGCAAAAGCTGGTCGCCCACGACCACCCGCGCCTCACTCTGGCGACTCCAGAACAAGCGATGAGTGTCCCCGGTTCCGGCTTCATAACGGGCACCGGAGGCGGCAGGAACCTGTGGCACCGTCCATTGCTCACCGTTGATCGTCACTCGCGCGGTCTCATTGGCCAGATTGACGACCATCGGTGTCTCGCCGCAGTGATACGTCAACTTCAGCCCCTCAGCCTGACGGGTTTGCGAGGCCGGCGGCACGCTAGTGCATGCGGACAGGCCAAGCGTGAGACAGAGGGGCGCGAGCCAAAACCGACCGAGTCTGGAATCATTCATGGCGATCACCGTGAGCCGGAGCCGTCCGCTCCGCTGAAGCGGACCGGCTCAGTGCGGTGTCTGTCCCGCACCACCACTGTGCCGGCCAGCTTGTCGTGCCAGCCCTGTTTGCGTGGGTCAAAGGCGACCCAGATAAATCCCAGCATAAGCGGTATTGCGGACACATAGTAGGCCAGGTAACGAATGACCAGTTGCCGGGAAGAAGGCCGCTGGCCGGTCCGGGCATCGACAATCCGGGCGCCAATGGCCAGTTTGCCAGGCGTGGCCGAACGATAGATCCAGAACGTGACCACGGCGATGGCCGGGAAGACCCAGGACAACAGAAAATCCCAGGGGCCCTGCACCAGTTGGTCGGAGAGAAAGTAGTCCGAGCCGTAAATCAGGCTGAGCAAAGGCCAGATGATCGCCATGACCAGAACCGAATCAATGATGGATGCCCAGACCCGGATCCAGAACCCGGCGTAGACCAGCCGCGCCTCCGGCGGCGTGGATGCTCCGGCCATCTCCTGCATAACGACCTCCTGCTGGTTGGAATACCCCGGGTCAGAAAGATCGGCGACACGAGCGATAAGTGCGACCCGGCAAGGGTTCTATCTTGCAGCAGGGGCGCGGAACAGGATATGCTTCTAATACTGTTTTTTTATACAGTATCAGGTGGACCATGAAAACACGCGGCACTGCGCAAAATCCCCATAACCGGTTCCAGCCCCTGGTCACGGACCGACAGCCGGATGACTGGTATCAGGACCCGGACGATGAGCTATGTCCTGACAGTCTCGCGACCACGGTGACCGACGAAACGATACGCTCCATCATCAGCCGAAACCAGTCGCCGGACGTGCCGTTTGACCAGTCGATCAACCCTTACCGGGGCTGCGAGCACGGCTGTGTTTATTGCTTTGCCCGACCGACCCACGCCTACTGGGATCTATCACCGGGGCTGGATTTCGAAACCCGGCTGATCGCCAAACCCGATGCCGCCCGGCAACTGCGCAGGGAGCTCGACAGGCCAGGCTATACGGTGTCGCCGATTGCACTGGGCGTCAATACCGACGCCTATCAGCCTCTGGAGAAACAGCGCCGGATTACCCGGTCCATTCTGGAAGTGCTGCACAGCTATCGCCACCCGGTCACCATCATCACCAAAGGCGCGCTGATTCTCCGGGACAGGGACCTGCTTGCGGACATGGCAGCCGAGGGCCTGTGTTCAGTGCGGGTCAGTCTGACGACCCTGGATAACGACCTCAAGCGTCGCATGGAACCCCGCACGGCAGCCCCGGCGACCCGCCTGCGCATACTCCGGGAACTGAGCCAGGCGGGGATTCCGACCGGCATCATCATCGGGCCGGTCATTCCGTTCATCAACGACCACGAACTCGAAGCCCTGTTGACGGCGGCCGTAGAGGCCGGAGCCCGCCGGGCCAGCTGGATCATGTTGCGCCTGCCCCATGAGCTGGACGAACTGTTTACCGACTGGCTTGAGCTGCATTTTCCAGATCGGGCCCGTCACGTCCTCAACCGCCTGCGGGATCTGCGGGGCGGCAAGACCTACAACGCCGAGTTCGGCCAGCGGATGACCGGGCAAGGGGTTTACGCCGAGCTGATTCGCCAGCGCTTTGACCACAAGGCCCGGCAACTGGGGCTGCTGACCCACAGCCAGGAGCCGCTGCGCAGCGACCGCTTCCGGCGGCCTGACGGCGAGCAGCTCGGCCTGTTCTGAGACGATCCGCGGGGTCCCGTTCTATTGCTGAAAAACCGCCTCTCTGGCGGTGGGCAGCGCCTGCGACTTAAGTCGGGTAGACGGGCATTTTAGTTCTGTCAGGACCTGAACTATGCTAAATTTCGGCCGAAAACTTCGGTCTCTCGCTGCCCGACGATCGCTCTGGGACAACCGGGCGCCATGCGAACCTGAAGTAAGATAATGAAAATAATTAGATAACAAAATCAAATAAATAAAGGAACGCTGACTCATGAAGATTCGTTCTATGATCGCGACGGCCACAGCCGTCCTGGTCACCGCCGTGCTGGCTAGCGCACCGGCGACCGCTGCAGAAACCTACACGCTCCGCTTAGCGGAAACCTGGGGACCCAACTTCCCGATCTTTGGTGATACCACCAAGAGCATGGCCGCCATGGCCGAGAAAATGTCCAATGGCCGCCTGAAAATCCGCATCGACTCAGCCAACAAGCACAAGGCACCGCTGGGCATCTTTGACATGGTCAAGGCTGGTCAGTACGACATGGGCCACTCTGCGTCCTACTACTGGAAAGGCAAGGTACCGAATACCCTGTTTTTCACCAGCATGCCGTTCGGCATGACGGCGGCCGAGCAGTACGCCTGGTTCTACTACGGCGACGGCATGGAGCTGATGAAAGAAGTGTATGAACCCCACGGGCTGCTATCCTTTCCGGGCGGCAACACCGGCGTGCAGATGGGCGGCTGGTTCCGCAAGGAAATCAAGTCACTGGACGACCTGAAAGGGCTGAAAATGCGCATTCCCGGCTTTGCCGGCGAGGTATTTTCGAAAGTGGGCGTCAACCCGACCAACATTGCACCGGGCGAGCTCTACACGGCGCTTGAGCGCGGTACCATTGACGCCACCGAATGGGTAGGACCGGCCCTGGACCTGCGTCTCGGTTTCCAGCAGATCGCTGACTACTATTACACCGGCTGGCACGAACCGGCCACCGAGCTGCAATTCCTGATCAACGAGAAGTCCTGGAACAAGCTGCCCAAGGACCTGCAGGAAATTCTGCGTGTCGCCATGCGCACGGCGGCGTATGACATGTACATCCAGTCAACGCACGAGAACGCCAAAGCATGGGCGACCATCCAGCAGGATTATCCGAATGTGAAGGTCAAGACCTTCCCGGACGACGTCATCAAGGCGATGTACGAGGCCAACAACGAGCTGCTGGCAGAAACCGCCGCGAACGATCCACAAGCGAAGAAAATCATCGAGTCCCAGGAAAAGTACATGAAGGATGCGCGTGCCTACACGAACATCTCCGATCGTGCCTACCTGAACACGATGTATGAACTGAACAAGAACCAGTAAACCCTGCGTTACGCGGCGCCGGAGCTGCCTCAACAGGGCCGCTTCGGCGCCGTTGTATTACCCCACCCTGAAACCACCGGCTTTACGGGGCCGGAATGAGGACATGCCATGCGCTGGATCATATCGCTGGACAAGGGGCTGGCCCGCCTCTCCTACATTTGTGGCTGGGTGGCGACAGTCGCCTTCATTCTGATGTTGCTCAACGTGTTTTACGATGTCGTGGCTCGTTATGCCTTCAACGATGTCTCGATTGGCATGCAGGAGCTGGAGTGGCACTTCTACTCCATTGTCTTTCTGCTCGGTATTCCTTACGCCATGCGCACCGACGGTCACGTGCGGGTGGATGTGTTCTACGATCGCTGGAGCGATCGCACCAAGGCGTGGGTCAATCTCGGAGGTGGTCTCGCATTCGCGATTCCGTTCGCCATCCTGATTGCCTGGTATGGCTGGGGCTTCACCATGGAATCCTTCGACCTGGGCGAAACCAGCGGTGACCCGGGCGGCCTGCCCTATCGCTGGCTGATCAAGGGCCTGGTGCCCTTTTCGGCTTTCTTTATCGCGACCAGCGGTCTGGGCATGGTGACCCAGGCGATACGCGTGTTGAAGCTCGGTGAGAGCTATACATCAAGCGGAACGCAGGGGGGCCTGGCATGATCGGCATTATCATGTTCGGGGTGGCCCTGCTGATGTTGATGCTGGGCTTCCCGGTCGCCTTTACGTTCGGCGGCGTTGCGCTGGTCTTTGGTCTGATTGCCCAGGGCCCTGACCTGTTCGCCTATATGCCGTTCCGGATATTCAGCATCATGCAGGGCACCACCCTGATGGCGGTCCCGCTGTTTATTTTTATGGGTATTGTGCTGCAAAAAACCCGTCTGGCGGAGCAGCTGCTGGAGTCCATGGGCCGGCTGTTTGGCGGCTTGCCCGGCGGCCTGGCGATATCCACCATTGTGGTCGGCGCACTGCTGGCCGCCTCAACCGGCGTTGTCGGCGCAAGCGTCGTGGCCATGGGCCTGATCTCTCTGCCGGTCATGATGTCTCACGGCTATGATAAACGGCTGAGCTGCGGCACCATCTGTGCGTCGGGGACCCTCGGTCAGATCATTCCGCCATCGATCATCCTGATTATTCTGGGTGATGTGCTGGGGCTGCCGGTCGGCGACCTGTTCCGTGCAGCCATCGCGCCGGGTGCCATACTGGTCGGATTGTACGTTCTCTACATCGTTATCCTGACGCTGGTCAAACCCGGCATGGCCCCGCCCATGAAGCGGGAAAACGATGATACCCGCAAGCAGGAAGTCATCAAGGCACTGATCGCGGTTATTCCGCCGCTGGCGCTGATCGCTGTGGTACTCGGATCCATCTTTGCGGGCATCGCAACGCCCACGGAATCCTCCGCCCTCGGCGGCGTTGGCGCCATCGTGCTGGCACTGATCTATCGCCAGTTCTCGGTCAAGATGCTGTGGGACAGTTCGAAGGATACGGTCAAGGTGACGGCGATGGTGTTTGCCATCCTGTTGGGCGCAACGGCGTTCTCCATGACCTTCAGCTACACCGGCGGTGACTACATTCTGGAAGACTTCCTGATGTCGCTGCCCGGTGAGAAATGGGGCTTCCTGGTGGTGGCCATGATCGTCATCATGATCCTCGGATTCTTCATCGACTTCGTCGAGATTGCATTCATCATTGTGCCGATCCTGTCGCCGGTTGCGGAGTCGATGGGCATCAATATGCTCTGGTTCGCCATACTGATTGCCATGAACCTGCAAACCAGCTTCCTGACGCCACCGTTTGGCTTCGCGCTGTTCTATCTCAAGGGCGTATCGCCGCCCGGGGTGCGAACGATCGACATCTACCGAGGGGTTATTCCCTTTATCGGTCTCCAGGTCGCTGTTTTGATCATGCTGCTGGCGTTCCCCGGCCTGTTTGGCATGGCGAGCTGATCAAACCAGAATCGACTTGGTCACGCGCGCCGTGGCGATCACCGTATCGCCCACGGTCGCGGTGACCTCGAAGAACCCGATACGACGACCGAGCCTGACCGGTCTCGACTCGATCACCACGGTGTCTCCGTGTTGCGCTGATCGCATCACCGACACGTGGATATCGTGGGTCACGGCTTCCTGATCCGGAGCCAGTACGCTCAGCAGACCAGCGTAGGCACACACATCGCACAGTGTATAAATCACGCCGCCATGGAGCACACCCGCCGGGTTGGCCGTGCTCTCCCCCACTTCAAATGTCAGTGTTCCACAGCCGTCTTCGCTGGTCAGCCGGCTCACACCGAGATAGCGGTGTAGAGGCAGGTTTCTGACGGCATCCAGTCGATTCATCACAATTCCTCCAGGATCAACACGTAATACGGTGATCGCACAGACTATCACCTCCGGAACACCGCCCCCAGTCGTCCGCCACGTGACAAACGTCGCTCAGTTCCTATACTGGAAATGACGGGCAACGGTGGACCGACCCTACCCGCTGACCGACCCCGAACCGGTTGGCGCGACCGGACATCCCGGCGACCCCGCGGC
>JAWVWU010000103.1:0-7159 GCA_033723595.1 Marinobacter sp.
AGTGGTCAGACGTTGTTGGCCATGATCACCATGCCGCTGCTATTGGGTCTGCTCTGGTAGACAGGCCATGACGGCGTCCGCAAGCGTCTGCTGGAAGGCCAGGTAGCCGCTCCGATTCGCGGGCACAGAGCTTGCCAGGGGATCCCAGGTGCTGCGTGGAATCGTCAGGCCTTCCGTGATGGCGGCCCAATGCTGGCGATTGAACTGGGGTTCCACCAGTACGCAGGGGTGCCGGGCCTGCCTGAGGTGCTGCTGGATACCGGCCAGTTGTCTGGCGCCCGGACTGCGACCCGGTGATGACGTGAGAACGCCCTCGATGGTCAGGCCATAGTAGTCCGCGAACAGCTTGAATGCGTCGTGGTACGTGAACAGCGACAGACCTCGGGCCGGCGCCAGTGTCTGCCTCAGGCGGGCTTCCTGCTGTGTCAGTTGCTCCTCGAAATCTGACAGGTTGGTGTCCAGCTGCCGGCGGTCGGCCCCTGGCAGCGAGCGCAGAACCTGATGTATGCGGCGAACCATGGCGCGGGCTTGTTCAGGGTTCAGCCAGACATGCGGGTTATGATCGTGTTCGGCATCGTGATCGTGTTCCGGACCCTTGGCAGGCGTCGACGCGAGGCTCAGGTTACCATCCGGCGCCAGCGCATGACTGCGGCCGGCAAGGTCGGCGCTAGCGAACATTGGCGCAAGAAAGGCCTCCATGTCCGGGCCGATCCAGAAAATGGCGTCAGCGTCGGCCAGACTGCGCCGATCCGAGGGGCGTAACTGGTAGGTGTGGGGGCTGGCCCCGGACGGCACCAGCGATCTTACCTGCATGTCGTCAGTCGCGATGGCGGCGACCAGCAGCGCGACAGGTTTGATGGAGGCTATCAGAGTCTTGGCGCTACTTGGGCCGCTAAGGACCAGAGTCAGAACTAGGATGACAATGCACCGTTTCAATGCGTCACAGGCAGGCATGGGCTTGGGTCCGGTATGGGTCAGCGATCTGGCATAAATTGGAATGTTATAATATAACTTTTATCAGCGCACGGGAAGACGGGCCGGCTTGTGTGAAAGGGTCGTCAGCCCGTTATAATGCGTGCCTCAACATACACGAGCTTTTGCTCCGGCAGCCGTCAAACAGGAATCCGACATGACCGTACGTACCCGAATCGCGCCGTCCCCCACGGGAGATCCCCATGTGGGCACCGCTTACGTGGCGCTGTTCAATTTGTGTTTTGCGCGCCAGCACGGCGGCCAGTTCATTCTGCGTATCGAAGACACCGACCAGGCGCGCAGCACGGCAGAGTCCGAGCAGGATATTCTCAACGCCCTGCGCTGGCTCGGGCTGGAATGGGACGAAGGACCGGACGTCGGCGGTCCTTACGGTCCGTATCGGCAGTCAGAGCGGCGAGACGACTATCGCCAGTATGCGCTTGAGCTGATCGAGAAAGGACACGCGTTCTACTGCTTCCGAACGCCACAAGAGCTTGAAGTGATCCGGGAAGAGCGCAAAGCCAAGGGGCTGAACCCGGGAATCAAGGGCGACCTGGAGTTGCCAGCGGATGAGGTGGAGCGTCGCCTGGCGGCCGGCGAACCCTATGTCATACGGATGAAAGTGCCGGAAGAAGGCGTCTGCCGAATCAATGACATGCTCCGCGGCGAGATCGAGATTGACTGGGGGCAGGTCGATTGCCAGATCCTGCTCAAGTCCGACGGCATGCCGACCTACCACCTTGCCAACGTGGTAGATGATCATCTGATGGCGATCACTCACGTGCTGCGGGGGGAGGAGTGGATAAATTCGGCGCCCAAACACCAGCTGCTTTACGAATACTTCGGCTGGGACATGCCGGTGCTTTGCCATTTGCCGCTACTGCGCAACCCGGACAAAAGCAAACTGTCCAAGCGCAAAAATCCGACCAGCATCAATTTCTACGAGCGCATGGGCTTTTTGCCAGAAGCGGTCATCAACTATCTCGGTCGTATGGGCTGGTCCATGCCCGACGAGCGCGAGAAGTTCTCCGTGGACGAGATGATCGAACAGTTCGATATCAACCGCGTTTCTCTGGGTGGCCCGATCTTCGACGTGGAAAAGCTGCGCTGGCTCAATGGTCTCTGGTTGCGCGAAGACCTGACGGAGGAGCAGTTCGTGGCCCGCCTGAAAGACTGGTGGTTCAATGAACAGGCTGTGGGCGCGCTGGTGCCCCACATCCAGGGGCGGGCAGAGGTGTTCAGTGACGTAGCGCCCATGGCGTCCTTTATGTTTTCCGGCATGCTGCCACTGACGCCGGAGCAGTTTGAGCATAACAAGCTCGACGGCGATCAGGTGCGGCGAATCCTGCAGTTCGCACTGTGGCGGCTGGAGGCCCAGCGTCACTGGTCCAAAGAGCGAATCTTCGCCGACGTGAAGGGCCTGGCCAAGGCCATGGGACTCAAAATGGGCGAATTCATGTTCCCGGTGTTTGTCGCCATTGCCGGGACACCCAACTCCTGGTCGGTCATGGATTCCATGGCGCTGCTGGGGCCGGACATGACCCGCGCCCGGTTGCGCCACGCGCTGAACCTGCTGGGCGGCTTCTCCAAGAAAGAAAGCAAGCGTGTGGAGAAAGAGTACGCGGCTCTCGAAAGCCAGTAACGTCGCCAGCTGATCGGTCGGGCCGGGCAATGCCGGAATGATCGGCAGGGTGCGAGCCGGGAGCGGATGCTGATCGATTTGTGAGCATTCGCTCCCGTCGTCTGAAAAACGCGGAAAAAAGTCGTTAAGAAAGGTTGACGCGCCCCGGGTCGATCACTAATATACCGCTCCGTTGATGGGGCCATAGCTCAGCTGGGAGAGCGCGACGCTGGCAGCGTCGAGGTCGACGGTTCGATCCCGTCTGGCTCCACCATTTAGTCCCCTTCGTCTAGTGGCCTAGGACACCGCCCTTTCACGGCGGTAACAGGGGTTCGAACCCCCTAGGGGACGCCACTATTCTGATTGCGCCGGCCTTTATCGCCGGAGCGGTCAACAAAAAAACCGCCTGCTGGCGGTTTTTTTGTGTCTGTTAATCCATCGCGTCAGTGCATTGCGTGTGACCGACGATCAAGGTCGTGTCGGCCAGCCGAAAAGGAGCTGGTCAGCGTATGGCGAGGGCACCTTTGCCAACGCCTTCATAGGCCCGCACCTCCACCGTCTCATCGCCCAGCTCGGCCTTGCACCGGTCGGCAATGTGGGCTGCGATCAGTTCGATGGTGGTGTCGCCTGACATCAGGTAGACCCGGTCAGCCGGCAACGTCAGGGAGAACTCACCCTGATTGGCCTCATAGGCAAAGGTCAGATAGTCCGTTCCGTCGGTGTCCACGTCCCGGCTCACGACATCGTCTTCCGATCCGACGTATATGTCGGCCCAGCGCTTTGCCCAAATGCGCTCCAGTTCAGGATCGCGACGGCCATCCCGGCGTATCCGAATCGGTGAGCGGTGGCCATGCGCGATGCGTTGGCAATTGCCCAGATGTTTTTTCAGGCCATGGACGTAGTGGTAGTAGGCGCCGTCGATTTCTTCCTCGCGCAGGTGAATGCGGATATCCTGTATGTTTGAGGGCAGGATCCGGCGCAGTTCGGTCTCCAGCAGGCCGGCCACTGCGGACGGTACAACGTCGTTACCGGGTAACATCAGTACCGCCTCAGCGGGCCCTGAGTGGTGAATGCGCGTGCCGTTGGTCAGCGCCCAGGTGAGGCTGTCGGGCTGTTCGGGGTTCCTGCCCAGAGCAGGGGAGCCTGCCGGTACCACCAGGCGGTGGTCGACCCGTTCGTCGATGACGCGCTTGATGGTGCGCTTCACGGAACTGAAATCGAACACCATTCCCTGCTCGTCCAGATCGCCCATAAGTACCACGTCGACAATCCAGCTTTCGCCGACCAGACCTCTGCTCGGGTCCAGGTAGGCAAAATCAATAACGGTCAGGTTGTCGACGAAAAGGTGGTTCATCAGAGAGGTCCGCTAAGGGGCATGGAAGACGCGGCAATTGTAACAAACATCCACGGTGTCGTCTGCGTGATTGCTGGATCCTGAACCGGTATATCCGTGAGGCGGTTGGCGAAGGAAGAGTGTATGGATCGTTCCACCGATGACCGGCGCAGGCCGGGAGCGCCGGTTCTGGTGCTGGCCGCTGGCGCGTCCCGTCGCATGGGGCGCGCTAAACCCCTGATGCCCTGGGGGGAGGGCTGCCTGCTTGATCGTGCCCTGACGCAAGCACGGTGCCTGGGAACAGACACCTGGGTCATTGGCGGTCGCTACTACCCGCTGATGCGATTTCGCTGTCGACTGCAGCCCAGGCACTGGCTATTCAACCCGGACTGGCCTGAGGGTATGGCCTCGTCATTGCGTTTGGGGTTGCACGCCATGCCGAAGGCCGTCGCCGGTGCATTTGTGGTGCTGGTGGACCAGCCGCTGATTGACGAGGACGCCCTGTCCCGGTTGCGTGAGGCCGCGGCGGTTTCGCCGACGATCGCAGCGGCCGCGGATTACGGCGGTCGGCCCGGCGCGCCTGCCTATCTGCCGCGTGCAGTCTGGCCAGCCGTGATGGCGGTGCAGGGAGATCGGGGCGCCGCGGTCGCCCTGCGCCAGACCCGGACTCGCCTGGTGAACATGCCCGGCGCGTTAGCCGACGTGGACACGCCCGAAGACTGGCGGCGCTGCCAGCAAGAGTGGGACGGGTAGACGTGTCGCTCCTCAGCCAAACAACCCGGACAGCCAGGCAATACCGACGGCAAACACGCTCAGGCTGACGGCGAGGCCAACCGTGTAGAATCGCGAGGTCGCCGCCCGTTGCTGTGAGACGTACAGATCGATGGTTCGCTGGGCAATGTCCTCGGCCGTTTCCCGCGAGATCTCGTGAGCCTGCTGGATCGCCTCGGATTGCAGCGTTTGCCAGAATTCGGTGTCGATGGTCTGTACGCTGGTGATGTGATCCTTCATCTCAGCCATGTGATCGCTGGTAAACCCGCCGCCTGACCGGGCCAGGTCCTTTTTCAGTTCAGCCAGTTCCCGCGCGAGGTTCAGGTTGATATCAGCCGCCATGTCGTCTTTCAGCCCGGCGAGTTGCTGCTCCAGAGTCTCTGAGACTGCGCCAAGGCGCTGCTCAAGGATCTCGTGCTGTCTTTTCCCGGTGTCATCCAGTACCCGTTTGAGATGATCGAACTGTTCGTCGAACAGGCTGCTCAAGAGCTCGTGGAGACGGTTATTGATGTGTGTTTTTACCGCCGAACGGGCGATCTGTTCAATCAACTCGCTGGTCAGTGGCACCACCTGCGGGCTGGCCGGTGCAGTGCCCTGCGTTTCAGCAGGCGAGCCGGGCTCCGTTTTGGGCGACAGCTCCAGCGTGGCATCGTCCGGCACGTCGAACGCATCGTGGTCGTCTGCCAGCTCGCCTTCTTGCGGAGCTGACGGGTCGAATGCTTCCTGCAGATTACCGTCGCGCACGTCCGAGACCAGTTGGTCGAGCACCAGGTTCAGGCCGTCGTTCTGGGGCGGCTTGGTCAGGACGTTGTAAACCCCGAAGTTGCGAGCCTCTTCAATGAATGAGGACGACTTCTTGGAGGTGCACATAATGATCGGAATGGCCGCGGTCGCCGGATTCCCCTTGATGGCCTTGGTCGCCTCGACGCCATTCATGCCCGGCATCAGGTGATCCATGAAGATAACGTCCGGGCGCTCATGGTTGTTGAGGAAATCCAGCGCCTCTTCGGCGGAGCCCGCCATATTGACTTGCATTTCGCGGTTTTCCAGCAGCTTGCTCAGCGCGAAACGGGCCACCTTGGAGTCATCCACCAACAGCGCGTTTTTAATAGCCATCTCGTACTACCTCAACCAGTTACTTCAATCTGAGTAATACCCGGGTCGTCCTGATTGCGCCGGGCTGCGTCCTTCTGTCCTGATTACCAACCGTCCAGTGGCGGGCATTGGGTTGCCCGGTAGCTGTTTTTCCGGTAACACACACCGGGCTCACTGGTGCGCGCAAAAAAGATCTCCCCCTCCGGGGTGGTCAGCTTGACCTGACCGTAGGGCTTGCCGTATTTGAACGTTGCCTCGATCGAACTGCCGTTGGGATTAAGCAGCAGGCCCTTACCATGAAACTTTCCGTCCACATATTCGCCCTCGTATTTTTTCCCGCTGGCGAAGATTTCGGTGCCTTTGCCCTGGAAATCGCCGTTCGAGAAATTGCCCTGGTAGGAGCGGCCGTCTGGGTAGGTGAGGGATCCTTCGCCGTGAAAACGGTCATTGCGGAAACCGCCGACATAAAGCATGCCATCGTGGGACGTCAGCGAGCCGTGGCCATTGAGCCGGTTATCCTGCCAGTGCCCGCTGAGTATGTCGCCGTTGGCGCGGGTGAGGGTGCCCTGGCCGTTGAACTGGTCATCCTTGAACTGGCCGTTATACACGGAGCCGTCCGGGCCGCGGTAGCGACCCTCTCCGTCGCGCTTGCCGGCGAGCCAGTCGCCTTCGTAGCGACCGCCATTCGGGTACCAGGCGGTTCCCCGGCCATCAAACTGGCCATCCACAAACGCACCCTTGTAGCGCAGGCCATCACTGTCGGCATAGGTGCCATCACCGGTTTTGACGCCGCCAACCCAGACTCCGTTCTGATAATTCACGGTGGTAATCGCTTCCAGTTCGCCGCGCAGTGTCAGGTTGTCACCTGCGTCGATCCTGACGGTCTTCGCCCAGGGTCTGAAGCCCTCTTTGCGAATAACCACATTGTATTGCCCCGGTTTGAGTTCGAGGTCCAGCCGGGTGGCTCCGCGCGGCTGATCGTTGATCAATACCTGGTCACCGACCACATTCGAGCGCAGCACCAGCGTGCCGGTGGTTGGCTCAGGCTCTGGAGCAGGCTCAACCGCCGCCTTTGCCGCAGTCCTGGCGCCAGGCGCTTGTGAGGTGACCGGAGCCTCGATGGTAAACGGCGCCAGTTCCGGCATGGTGTCCGGTTCAACCGGTTTGTCTGGGTTTGCCGGCTTTGCCTGCGTAACAGCTGTCGTTTCGGACGCGGCCGTCGATGAGCGTTCGGTGTCTACCGGCATTGGGTGCTCGGGTAGGCGGGTCGGATGGCTCTCGATCGGGGCGGTCCGGGCGTCTGAGGGCGACACGGCGGCAACGGCGCCCGGCGACGAGCCGACGTCGTCTCGAATGGAGGCAAAGCC
>JAWVWU010000104.1:0-7155 GCA_033723595.1 Marinobacter sp.
CGGTAGCGCCCGGGTTGGATCGCCGGGGCGCTGGCTCTGTGGTGTGTCGATTTCATACCGGCTCCCGCGTCAGGATTGGTTTGGTCGCAGGCCGTTTCAGCTGTTCAGCTTATATCGGCCCGGCCCCAGGAAAACCACCGCCAGTGCGCCAAACAGGTAAAACCCCTGCAGTTCCAGCGCCCAGCCGCCATGTTCGCCCAGACTCAGAAGCTGACCCATGTGAACCATGGCGATGGCAACCAGCATATTGATCACAATCAGCAGGGCGCCGATGCGGGTCTGATAACCGACGATCAGCATCAGCGGCGCAACCACCTCGCCGACGTAGACCCCATAGGCCAGGAAGCCGGGCAGGCCATGACTGGCGATCATGTTTTCAATAAAACCGATGCCGTGGATCAGTTTAGAAATGCCGTGAAACAGAATCAGACCGCCCACGCACAAACGCAGGATCAGTTTACCCAGGTCACTATTCTCCAGCATGGTGTTACTCCTTTGGTGTGAGCGCCCGGTTGCCGCTGACGCGGGGCGAGCTGGTCGGGTCGTTATTGGTTGCGAACGTCATCGTACATGGGGGCCAGTTTTGCCAGCAATTCATTTTGGGCATCGGTCGGAACCTTGTTGGCCTCCATCGCCAGAATCAGGTCCTCAACCAGGGCATTGAACTGGGTGGCGGTGATGTCCATGGCACTGTGCACCTCGCGCATGTCCTTGCCGGTATAGGTGCAGGGACCGTTGGCCAACGCGCAGATCTGGTCCGTCAGGTTCTGATGAAAACGGGTGACGTCCAGACCTTTGAACTGGAACGCGATGCGCTTGTCGTCGACAATCCGGTACATCAGGTCGGTTACGATGGTGGCAATGCCGGAGCGTTCGCCCAGCGCCTGGTAAAGGGGGGCGTTTTCGCCGGTTGTCGCCGGTTTTGAAAGCGTCTGGCAGCCGGCAAGGCCGACGATGAGCACCAGCATCAGCAGGGATCTGAGGTTTTTCATGAAGGTCTCCGATTCTGTTAGAAGCTGCCTTGCAGAGACAGGTAAGCGCCCCGTTGGCCGGTCAACCCGGCGATGTCACCGAGGTTGACCCAGGCGGCGGTCACGGCCAGGCGGCGGTCCGGTACCCAGGCAACGAACACATCCCACCAGTTGTCCTCTCGGGCAAAACCGAGGTTGTCCGGTTTCTGACGATACTCCACGCCGGTCAGCCAGCGCCGGTCCAGAAAGACGCCGACGCTGGATTCAAGCTCCAGCTCATAGTCGTTGTTACGATCCCCGCCGAAGCCGAGCAAGCCGCCCTGATTGGCACGGGTGCCGCGCACCGTGGCATTGACCAGTACGTTGCGGTTCATCAGTGCAGCGAAGAACAGTTTGCTGCCGGCCAGGTAGACGTCGGTGCCGTGATCGTCCCGGGCGCCGACCGCCTCAGGGATCGTAAACGTGCGGTTGCGCTTGTACTGAAGGCCGGCGGACCATTGGCCGTATCGGTTGTAGAGAACGTCGCCCCAGAGCCGGACCTTCAACCCGACGATATCCTGGTCCAGTTGATCCTGACCGAGGGTGGCGCCGAGGGTGTCCAGATCCAGGGATTGCCGCGCCAGGCTCAGCTCAACCCGGTTATGCCAGTTCAGCGAGCCGCTGGTGACGGTCAGGGTGTAGTCGTCGACCGGCGCCCTGGACAGTGCAAGGGTTCCCCCCCACTCGGTATCGCTGGCGTAGCCGCTCAGCAGGGCCCAAGGCACCAGGCCGCCACCGGCACTGCCTTCAATGGTGGTGACCCCGCCCGTTGCCCATATCCGGCTGCCCGGATTGGCGTGAACCGCTGAGGGCAGACAGACCAGTAGCAGGCAGGCCAGACCAATAGCTCGAAAAAGACCGCTCATGAAAAAGACTCCGATCGTGAAAGGGTATCCGAGGGTTTCAGGCCCTGACGGCGCTCACTGAAGGTGTCGGCCCAGGCCGTCAGGTCGGCCGGTGCCAGCGGCCGGGCCAGGAAGAAGCCCTGCGCCAGGTTGCAGCCCCATTGCTGCAGCAACGCCCAGCTTTCGACATTCTCGATGCCTTCCGCCACGACACTGAGGCCCAGCCCGTGGGCCATGTCGATGGTGGATCTGACGATCAGCTGGTCCTGCGCCTGACTGTCCAGGTTAAGCACGAAGGATTTGTCGATTTTCAGCTCATGCACGGGCAGTTTGCGCAGCTGCGCCAGGGATGAGTAACCGGTACCAAAATCATCCACCGAAAGCTTGACGCCGAGCGCCCGCAAATCGGCCAGGGTCTGCAGAGCCAGCTCCGAGTCCGACATGATCGCACTTTCGGTGATTTCGAAGGTCAGCCGGTGAAGCTCGTGTTGCCAATCGGCGAACGTTGCTGTGATTTGCTCGGTCAGTCGCCGATTGGTCAGGTCCAGCGCTGACAGGTTGATGGCGACGCCAATATCAAGGCCGTTGGCGCGCCATTGGCGGGCATCTTCGGCGACGCGCCCGAGGATGAACTCGGTCAGGGCGTGGATCTGCCCCGACCGCTCCGCCAGCATGATGAACTCCTCCGGATTGACAAAGCCCAGGTCCGGGTGATGCCAGCGAATCAGCGCTTCCACCTGATACAGTTCGGCGCTGTCAAAGTGGATTTTGGGTTGATAGTTCATGGTCAGGTTGCCGTTGTTCATGGCGCCCTGGAGGTCGCGAATCAGTCTCAGTTCGCGCAGGTGACTCTCGTCCCCGCCGGGTTCGTAAAAGGCGGTATGGGATTCAATCCGGCGGGCGCGGTCGAAGGTCAGGTTCAGCCGGCGGCGGACCTCATCAACGGTGTTGGCCTGTTCGGGCAATCTGAGGATCGCGATATGCAGCTTCAGGCTGATCGGTGTGCCTTCGATGACAATGGCCTGCCGGATGTGCGCGTGCAGCCGGTCGAGCAGGTCGTCCAGGGAATCCAGGGTGCGCTGGGGAATGAGCGCCAGGTATTCGTTGCCGCCAGTACGCCCGAATACACAGTCGGCCGGCAGCTGGCCGCGCAGGCGCAGCCCGCTCGCCACGATCACCCGATCCCCGAAACTGAACCCGAGGGTATCGTTGATGGCCTTGAAGTCGGCCAGGGTAAAACCAATAGCGACAACGGATTCCCGGCTCGCCAGCATCTGCCGCACGTATTCGTCCAGCGCCTTCCGGTTGAGCAGGCCGGTGAGATCGTCGTGGGTCGCGTTGTGCTGGATCCAGCGCTCCCGTTCGCGGATGTCCGAGAGCATGGTGGTCAGGGCGTTCCCCAATACTTTCAACTCGCCGCTGGTTCGCAGCCGGGGTGCCGTAGTCGCTTTGCCCTCACCGATGTCGGAGGCAAACCGGGCCAGTTCGAGCACCGGGCGCCCCAGGGCGCGGGCGGTGATCATGACCAGAATCCCCGCCACGACCAGCACGCCCAGCACCACCAGGCTCAGCTGCACCGCCAGGCGGTAGTAGCTGGCGAGGGCGGTGCCCCGGTCGCTGAGCAGCAAGGCCTGAAGTTCGCCCCCGCCGGCATGGTCTTTGCCGAGTGACATCGCCCGGATGAAATAGTGGGTACTCTCCTGCAGTTGCTGACGGCTCATGGCATCAAAGGTACGCATCAGGTCCGGCGTCAGCTGGTCATCGCCGAGGCTGCTGGCCAGTAGCGTGGCGGTATCACCGGATTTACGCCGGAACACCACATCGGTGCCGGTCAGGCCACTGATGAACCGGGCAAAGCCGTCGTTCAGGGTAAACCCGGCGATCAACCAGGCGCGCAGGCCCGGTCCTTTGATCGGCACCACAAGCAGCTGATAGGCGGTGCCGTTCCAGATGTCGATGTCTGCGGCAAAACCGCGCTCGCGCGCCTTGTCGAGCAGGCTGGAAAACGGCGCCTGCGCGCCATTGTCCAGGCCCTGCAGATTGGCGATCAGCCGATCGTCGCTGTCCACCAGCAGCGCCAGGTCGGCGCCGGCGCGGGTGCTCTGATTATCCAGCGCACTGGTAATGGTCGGAATGTCACGGCTGGCGAGTGCCGACTTGAAGCCGAAGTCATCAACGACCACCTGGAGCCGGGAAATCAGCAGTTCATTGCGGCGATCCATGACCTCCCGGGCCACGCCCTCGGCCACATTGAGCTGGTCCGCCGCCCGGGATTTTTCCCCCTCAAACAAATACACCATCATCACCCCGGCGATGGTCACACTGGTGACGATCATCAGGGTCAGCATCGCCAGCATCAGGCGACCCCGGAAACCGGGTGCGGGCCAGAGTCGACGCATCAGAGGTTCCGGAACCGTTCCTGAAGGCCCTGCAATTCACCGCTGGGCGCGGGTTCGGGTTTGACAACCAGCGCGACGGTCTGGTCTACCGGGGCCGGCCCCGACACGGTAAAACGCTGGCTTTCGGTGTTGTCCGGCAGTCGCGGATGCCAGGCTTTCAGGCTGACCGACTGGCCTGCGGCCAGCAAACCATCGGGGATCGTCAGGTGAACCTGGCCCCGGTCATCGGAGCGGCCAACATAGCGGGTATCGCTGACCACAATAAACCCCTGCATCTGGTCGTGAATATTGCAGCCCAGCTCAACGATGCCGGCTTTGTCAAAGACGATGGGCGATTCCGGTTTACCGGCGTAGAGCTCGATGTTGAAGGGCTTGGCAGGCGAAAACGAGTAAACATGATGCTGGGTATTATCATTGTTGGGAAAAGACACCGGCGAGCCGACCGGAACGACCAGCACGTGCGGCACAAAGGCACGGTTTTTCTGGGCGACGGCGGCGGTCTCTGGCGCTGGCGCAGGGCCCGCCTCGATCATGGCGACAACACCCGGCAATGGCTGCTGGGTGTCCTGGCTGATGAACGTCAGGTTTACCTCGGCGGCGAGTGTCGCCCGGCACACTAAAAAACCGAGACCCAACGCCAGCAAGCCTGTCAGCGCGCGGTGGATCGACTGTGATGATTTCAACTGTTCAACTCCGATAATGCTCTGATTCAGCGGTCAAGACAGACCGGATCCTCAAACGGACCCCACAACCCTGGCGACCGGACCGTGACGGCTAAAGACAGCCCCCAAGGATAAAGCGAATGTGGTTGCGGATCAGCAAATTTTCCCAGTATTCCCGCATCCAGTCCCAGGCGGCATGCTTAACCTGATCTACGAACGGATCCAGATTCAGTTCGTAGTAATCCGGTGATCCGGCAATCTGAAGCACCGTAATGGTGATGGACTGGTCCAGCTCGTTGGCGAACGGCTCGCCAATCAGCTGATGCGCCAGCAGGTTGGCCTGGGTCGCCTCGATATCGACCAGGTCACTGCTGCGTGTTGAGCGGTTGTTTTCGTACATTTCTTCCATCAACCGATGACACAGATAGGCCTTGATCAGAAGGCCGTCAAGCCCGTCATAGCGCGCCAGCAGGATCGATGGCTGGGTAAAGTAGCGGGTCGCGGCCTGGATGAACGGAGTGAACAACGCAATCTTCCCGGCTTCCCGGGCGCAGGCGTCGACGCATTCGATCAGTCGCGGCGCCATTTCGATGTACTCAATGGCAAACTGGAACAGGCAAATGGCCGGCTGGTCGCCGTCGACCCGGACACTGCGGGGCAACTGGGTCACCCGGGCACGAAGCTGCCGGAGAAACTCGCCCGAGCGGGCCTCCTGGCGCCGGGCCTGGCTGATAATGTTCAGGACAGCAGCGGGTGTCATGTCAGGCGATGCCGGTGTATGCACTGAAAAGGATCGCAAGGCGCCCCCCAGTCTGGTTTTGTCATCAAATGGCACAGGCCCGCGGACTGGCTACCGAATCGGGTCTGTCGTTTCTGATCAGTGTAGTTGAGATTTGTGCGCCCGCCCGTCGATGGCGACTATGTGAACCAGGTGTCATTTCGGGTATGGCGGAAAAACAGCCATCCCATACTGGCGGCTCGGGCCAGCATGAGCGCGATCAGCGCCAACCAGAGGCCATGATTGCCCCAGTCCCGGGTCAGCCACCAGACCGGCAGGTAGACGGCAACGGCCGACAGGATCATGGTGTTCTGCATGTCCCGGGTGCGGGTGGCGCCAATGAAAATGCCGTCCAGCACGAAGCCCCAGACCGCCGCCAGTGGCAGGCACCAGAGCCAGGGCAGGTAGTGCCAGGCCGCGAGTTTGACCGCGGTAATGCTGGTCAGCCAGCCAATCAGGGTATGGCCGGCGAGCATGAACGCGCCGGTGAACAGCAGGGCGCCCCAAAGGGACCAGCGCATCGCGGTCGCGCAGACCGCCCGGAAGCGGGCGCGCTGACCCTGCCCCACGGCCTCGCCGACCAGCGCTTCGGCGGCATTGGCGAAGCCGTCCAGGCCGTTGGAGATAATCATCAGGAAGGTAATCAATACGGCGTTGGCGGCCAGTACCGTGTCGCCCTGACGCGCGCCCTGGGCGGTGAAGAAAGCCAGCGCGAGCAACAATGTGACGGTTCGCACCAGAATGTACCGGTTGGTCTGCAGGATACGGCGATAGTCAGCCAGGCGTCCCAGCAGATAGCGGCCGATGACCACCTGGGTGGGCCGCCGCTGCCAGACCAGCCACAGACCCAGCAACGCCGCGGCATACTCGGCCAGTACCGTGGCCAGGGCAACCCCGCTGCTTTGCCAGCCAAAACCGGTAACAAACAGCACGTCGAGGGCGATGTTGAGACTGTTGGCCACGATCAGCATCAGCATGGGCCCCCGGGGGAACTGGGTGCCGATCAACCAGCCCACCAGGGTGTACTGGCACAGCACGGCCGGCGCGCTCCAGATGCGGATGGACGCGTACTCGGCGGCCAGCGTGCGAACCGCTTCACTGGGGTTCATCAGGGTCAGGCCGAGGGCAATCAGCGGTTGATGAACCACAATCAACACCAGGCCGATGCCGATTGCCAGCACCAGCGAGCGCACCAGCAGCGCCAGTTGTGCCTGATGGTCCCGGCGACCGTAGGCCTGCGCGGCGAGCCCGGTGGTGCCCATGCGCATGAAGCCGAACGTCCAGTACAGGATGGTGAACAGGTTGGCGCCGATGGCCACAGCACCAAGGTACTCCGGCCGGGCCAGATGCCCCAGCACCGCGGTGTCCGCCAGTCCCAGCAGTGGCACGGTCAGGTTGGTCAGCATCAACGGCCAGGCCAGTGCCCACAGGCGCCGGTTCAGACTGTCCGACGAGCGTCGA
>JAWVWU010000105.1:0-7118 GCA_033723595.1 Marinobacter sp.
CCAGCGCATGTCCGGACGCAGGCCGCGACCGACACACCCTACACGACGCCCGAAAGTCTCGGCGCTGAACCGTTTGCAGCGTCCCTGCGCGGTACCGATATTGACGGCCAACTGGCTGCCGATGCCAACGGCCAGCTCGTGGTCAATCAGGCGACCCGGGATTTTTTCGATTATTTTCTCAATGCAATCGGCGACTCGTCGGCTGAGGAGGCGCTGGCCCAGATCAAAACCCTGGCCCGGCAGAGCCTCCCGCCAGCCGCCGCTGACCAGGCCATGGCCCTGCTTGACCGTTATCTGGATTACAAACGCCAGGCCATGGCACTGGGCAACCGGTCCCTCGATCCGAGCAAGCAGACCGACCCTGCCTACCAGATGCAGATGTTTCATCAGGCACTGGAGGATCTTAAGCAGTTGCGTGCGGACGTGTTCTCCCCGGCGACGCATCAGGCATTTTTCGGCCCCGAGGAAGCCTACGACGACTACACCCTCGCCTGCATCGATATCCAGCAGCGCACCGATCTGTCGGACAGCGCCCGGCAAACATTGCTCGAGTGGCAGCGGCAGCAGTTACCGCCGCAGATTCGCAAGACCGAGCAGCACCTGATCAACGAGCAGAAAACCCAACAACAACGCCAGGCCGCCATGGCCAAGGCAAGCTCGCCGGAAGACGCGGGCGAGCGACTGATTGCCACCGGCATGGACCCGACCCAGGCATCCGAGGTGGTGGGGTATCTGCGAGAACGCCAGCAGTTTGACCAACGCTACGACGAGTTCGCCACCGAACTCAGTCAACTGCAGGACGCCGGACTGGCACCGGGCGACCTGCAAACACGGAAGTCGCGGCTTCTGGCCAGCTATTTCGATAGCGAGCAAACCCGCACCTGGGCGAGGTTGCGACTGCTCGATCCGGTCAGCGGAACATCAGCCCGGTCCGGTCAATAATTCGGTGGTTAACCCGTGTGCCGTGATTGTGAGGCATTGCCGGACCCACCACCGGTGGTGGGGGTACAATCGCCGAACCAATCCGGAACAGGACCCCCGCCATGTCCGTGACCGACCTGCAGCAACAGCAATCCATGGGCTTTCGCCAGCTCCGCTTCATGCCGGCGCTGGAAGCGCGCTATCGCGAGCATCGTGACCGGGCACTGCGCGAGCGCTGCCGGCCGGTCACCGCCAGCGCCCTGATCATACTGCTGTTCTACGTGGGCCTCGACCTGGCCATGCTTCCTCCGGAGCTTGCCGCCGAGACCGTTGCGGTGCGGACCCTGTTCACCTGTCCGGTCATCACCCTGGTCTGGTGGCTGTCCTATCGCCCCTTGCGTGCTCACACGTTCATACTCTGGTATGCCGGTGCCTACCTGGCCTGCGGCCTCAGCGTGGTGGTCATCATCGCGTTGGCGCGGTTGCGCAACTACCCCATGCCCTACGACGGCATTCTGATGATCCTGATGTTCGGCTACGTCGTCATGGGCCTGCCCTTCCGCACGGTGACCATCGCCTCGGCGATGTTTATTGCCATTTATCTGGCGATGGAGCTGGTCTCAGGCACACCGGTCAACGCACTGGTGATCAACGGCTTCTTCATTGCGACGGCCAACGTCATCGGGATGGTCGGATCGTGGCTCAGCGACTACCGCCAGCGTGCCCACTTTCTTGATCAGCAGTTGTTGCAGGCCTCGCGCCGGCAAGCCGAGCGGGAAAACGACCGCAAAACCCACCTGATCACTGTCGCCAGTCACGACCTGCGGCAACCCCTGAACGTGATCGGTCTGATGCTGGAGAATCTGGCCAGCGCTGACCCCTCGGCGACCAGGGCACCTCTGATTGGCCGGCTCAAGCGATCGGTGTCTCACCTCAACAGCCTGTTGGCTTCCGTGCTGGATATCTCCCGGCTGCAGGAAGGCATGGTCGCGCCGCATCCAACCGCGCTGTCGGCCCGGGACGCGCTGGAGCAGGCAATCGATGCGGTCGCCGACGAGGCTGACGATCGTGGCGTCTCGCTGAGCATCAGAGACTGCTCGCTCGAAACCGGTGTCTGGGCCGATCCGCAACTGCTGCAACGCATTCTGCTGAACCTGGTCATGAACAGCCTGGAACACAGCGGTGCCGGGGAGATCCGGTTGCGGGCGCTCGACACTGACGCACAGACCCGCTTCGAGGTGGATGATAACGGCTGCGGCATTGACGAAGCGACGCTCGCCCGGGTGTTCGAGCCCTTCTTCCAGGCACAGGCCCAACCCCGCGATAACCCCGGGCTCGGCCTGGGGCTGGCGATCGTCCGGGAACTGACGTCACTCATGGGTGGTCACTGCGGCGTTCACCGTAACGCCGGAGGTGGCAGCTGTTTCTGGGTGACGCTGCCCACGGCCCGTGCACCTGCCCCGATGCCCTTGCCTGGCCTTGACGCGGCCCCGGCCTGCGGCCGCCTGCTGGTGGTGGAAGATCACGACGAAGCCCGTTTCTGGATTTGCCAGATACTTCAGAGCTGGGGTTACCAGACCGCCGATTTTGCCGAGCCGGACGCTGCCCTGGCCTACGCCCGGCAAACACCGGTCGATCTGCTGATCAGTGACCTGCACCTGCCGGGCCAGGATGGCCACGCCCTGTTCCGACAACTGGCGTCACGACCCGGCTTTCGGGGCGGCATTATTATGACCGCCGATACCACATCACCACAGGCCTTCGACGCTGAGCAGCGGCTGTGGACGCTGCACAAACCGCTGGCGCCCCTGCGTCTGCATGCCGCCCTGCTGCAACTGACGCGACTGCCGGCTTCGCTGGAGCCTGCCTGAATACCGTCCAGGCGCGGCGGTGGCTCAGCAACCTGCGGCGCTGACGGGCAGACAATCGAATGCGGGGTCAGTCCCGTTTATCAGGGAGCTGGGGCTTGATCAGGCTCAGGGCCCGGGCCTTGGCAACGCACTCGGTGCGGTTGTGAACGCCCAGGTACGCGAAGATGGCTTTCAGGTGGGTTTTGACCGTGTGTTCGGTCAGCTCAAGGCGCTGACAGATGCGCTTGTTCGGCAAACCCTGGGCCAGCAGGTCGAGCACCTCGTGCTGACGGGGTGTCAGGCCATCGCCGTTCCGCTGAACCTGGGCAAGCGAGGGGTAGTAGGGCCGGCCCTGACTGACAGCCGTCATCATTCGCATCAGGGCGCGCCGGTCCGCGGACTTGGGTAGAAAACCCAGTGCCCCAGCAGCACGAGCCGCCCGCACGGTGGTTTCATCTTCCCGGCTGGAAATCACCACCACCGCCAGCGGCAGGCCGGCGCTGGCCAGTTCTGAAAACAGGGTCAGGCCACCTTCTTCCTGCAGCAGGAGATCCAATAGCACCAGGGCGGTTTCAGGATGACGGTTCAGGTCCGCCATGGCCGCCGGCACGCTGGAGGCCTTTGCCACCACCCGGGCCAACGACTCGCGCTGGAGAATCGAACCGAGTCCATCGGAAAAAAACGGATGATCATCCACGATCAGCACTCGATCCAGCGGCAGACTGGCCTCGGCTGTGACAGAAAAGACGTTGCCGACCTCGGTGTGAATCGGGTTCATGGGCTACTCCGCGGGTGGTCTGTTATTGTTATCGACCAGACCCTCACTATACTTTCCCACGGCCGATATGGATGATGCCTGCTTAACATTTCCTGACATTTCGGCCCAGGCCACTGCAGCCGTTGACTGCCTGATTCAGGCAAATCAACCGCCTTGGCCGTCATCACTTGTTTGCACCGCCCCGGATAGCTCATAGTCGGGGTAACAGATCGGGGCCAGTCAGGTCACCGGTCGCTGGCCCTCTGATCCGGCGTCAGGGGTTCCCTCACCAAATCAGGAAAAGGCCATGGCTTCAGCAGTCTCAGATAACCACGCCATCAAGGGTTCCGACCTGTTTATCAAGGCTCTCGAAAACGAAGGCGTCGAATACATTTTCGCGGTGCCCGGCGAGGAAAACCTCGATCTGCTGGAATCCATTCGCACCTCGTCGATCAAGCTGATCACAAACCGTCACGAGCAGGCCGCCGGCTTCATGGCCGCCACCTATGGCCGCCTCACCGGCAAAGTTGGGGTGTGTATGTCGACACTCGGCCCGGGCGCAACCAACCTGGTCACAGCTGCAGCTTACGCCACGCTGGGTGCCATGCCGATGCTGATGATCTCGGGTCAAAAGCCGATCAAATCCTCCAAACAGGGGCTGTTCCAGATTCTCGACATTGTCGACCTGATGCGTCCGCTGACCAAATACACCCGCCAGATCTCCAATGCCAACACCATTCCCGCCAAACTACGCGAGGCCATGCGTTTGGCGACCGAGGAGCGGCCCGGAGCTGTGCACCTGGAGCTGCCGGAAGACATTGCCTCGGAAATGGCGGACAGCGACACTCATATTTTCCGGCCCAGCGATGCCCGCCGGCCCAGCGCGAGTATCAAGAGCCTGCAAACGGCCTGCGAGATGATTCTCAAAGCCCGGCATCCGCTGATCATGATCGGCGCCGGTGCCAACCGGAAGCGGGTCTCCCAGGCGCTGATTCACCTGGTCAATGCAACTGGCATCCCGTTCTTCACCACCCAGATGGGCAAGGGCGTGGTGGACGAGCGTCATCCCCGCTATATCGGCTGTGCGGCCCTGTCCGCGGGCGATTTCGTCCACTGCGCCATCGACCACGCAGATCTGGTGATCAACGTCGGGCACGACGTGGTGGAAAAGCCGCCCTTTTTCATGACGCACGGCGGCAAACAGGTGATACACGTCAACTTCAGTGGCGCCGATGTCGATCCGGTGTATTTTCCCCAGCATGAGGTGGTTGGCGACATTGCCAACAGCGTGACCTGGCTGGCGGAACACTGTGGCGAAAGCGCCAATCACGACTTCAGCGGGTTCATGACCATGCGGGATTCGGTGGAATCCCACCTGTCAGAGCGTATCCACGATGACCGTTTCCCGATCATACCCCAACGCATCGTGAACGACGTGCGGCTGGTGATGCCCGAGGACGGTATCATCGCGCTGGACAACGGCATGTACAAAATCTGGTTTGCCCGCAACTACAAGGCCTACGACAACAACACGGTGTTGCTCGACAATGCCCTGGCCTCCATGGGCGCCGGCCTGCCCAGCGCGATGGCGGCCGCCATGCTCTACCCGCACCTCAAAGTCATGGCAATCTGTGGCGACGGCGGTTTCATGATGAACAGCCAGGAGCTGGAAACCGCGGTTCGGCTCAAGCTCAATCTGGTGATTCTGATCATCAACGACAGCGCCTACGGCATGATCAAGTGGAAGCAGGGCCAGGACCAGTTCCCGGACTTCGGTCTCGACTACAACAACCCCGACTTCGTCCAGTATACCCGGGCCTATGGTGCAAACGGCCATCGGGTCAGCTCCGCTGGGGAACTGCGACCGGTACTGGAGAAAGCACTCAATGAAGGCGGTGTGCAACTGGTTGAGGTACCGGTGGATTACAGCGAGAACAAACGCGTCTTTGATGATGAACTGAGCCAGCTCACCTGCCACCTCAGCACGCCCGACTGACCCCACGGGGCCCGCACCAACCGGGGTGTTCCGACGGACACCTCGGCAATCCCCTATCATCGCGCCAACACGGGCTGGCCAGGCTTTTCTATACTCGCTTGCACAGTCTTCCATTCGAGCAGGCACCATGGACATCCATAACGAACAGCACTTCGCCATCAACCTGAACGTCCGCGGTATCCAGCCCTCGGCCACGCTGCGCATTAATGAGTTGAGCAACACGCTGCGGGCGGAAGGTCGCGATATCATCAAGCTGGGGCTGGGGCAGTCGCCGTTCCCGGTACCGGAACGCGTGGTCGAGTCGCTGCGCAGCCACGCCCACGAGAAAGACTATCTGCCCGTCAAGGGGCTACGGGCCTTGCGCGAATCGATCGCCGGTTACATTAATCGCAGCGAGCGGATGACCTGTACCTGGGAAGACGTACTGATCGGGCCGGGGTCCAAGGAACTGCTGTTTATTCTGCAACTGGCGTATTACGGCGATCTGGTGATCCCCCGTCCGAGCTGGGTGTCCTATGCGCCTCAGGCAAAAATCATTGGTCGCTCGGTACACTGGCTGCCGACTCATGCGGAGAACAACTGGCAGCTCACCGCCGAGGAGCTGGACATTGTCTGCCGCGATGATCCGTCGCGGCCGCGCATACTGATCCTGAATTACCCGTCCAACCCCACCGGCTGCACCTACACCGACGAACAGCTCAGGGAAATTGCGGACGTCGCGCGGCGGTACAAACTGATACTGCTGTCCGATGAAATCTATGGTGAGGTGCATTTTGACGGTGCCCACAAGTCCATTGCCCGCTACTACCCCGAAGGCACCATCATCAGCACCGGGCTGTCCAAGTGGGCAGGCGCCGGCGGTTGGCGAATCGGCACGTTTATTTTTCCCCGTGAGCTTCGCCCGCTGCAGGACGCCATGGCGATTATTGCCAGCGAAACCTTTACCGCCACCAGCGCGCCGATCCAGTACGCCGCCATCACCGCCTTCGATGGTGGGGATGACCTGGACGATTACCTGCTGCAGTCACGCCGCGTGCTCAAAGCGGTCGGCCACTACCTTTACCGCCGCCTGAACGACATGAACGTGCCGGTACAGAAACCGGAAGGCGCCTTCTACCTGTTCCCGGATTTTGCACGGTACCGGGATGAACTGGCGGCGCGGGACATCAAGACCAGCCCAGCCATGTGCAATGAGCTGCTGGCCGATACCGGGATTGCCATCCTGCCGGCCAGCGATTTCGGTTTCCCGCCGGATCAACTGCGGGCGCGTCTTGCCTTCGTGGACTTTGACGGCGCCGAGGCGCTGGCCCTGGCCGGCGGTGAGTACCGGCGCCGATCCCTCGATGACGACTTTATCGAACGGGCCAGCCCACGCCTGAAACTGGCCATGGACAAACTTGAAGGTTGGCTGCGCGACCTGTAAAGATAGCTGCCATCATCCGCGGCCGGCCCAATGACGGGCCCGCCCGGCTTTTCGACCTGCCACCGGAGTACCGCCGTTGCAAACCATCGCTGACTTTGCCGAACACCTTGCCCGGGAAGCCGGCGAACTGATCCGCCATGAACGCGAGCATACGACCCTGCGAACCGACTA
>JAWVWU010000106.1:0-7111 GCA_033723595.1 Marinobacter sp.
CTGATCAAAGCATACATGCGTCTCGGCGCTCGCGTCTGCGGAGCGCCCTGCTGGGACCCGGAGTTCCGCTGCGCTGACCTGCTGGTCATGCTTGAAGTCAGTCAGCTCGCCGACCGCTACAGTCGTCACTTCATGCGCAAGACCAAAGCGGAGTAAGTCATGCAGACTGTTCGCCTGATCAGCCGCCTGAGCCTGTTTGGATTGAGCCTGATGGTCATCGCCCTGGTCGCCCTGGTGGTCGGTATTGCCGAACGCCTGAGCCGCCGTCCGCTGGACCGAACACCCTGGGCCCGCCTGTGTTTCAATGGTGCCGCCCGCTGCCTGGGATTCCGTATTCAACAGGACGGTGAGGTTGCCCGTGGTCCTGTGTTGTTTGTCAGCAATCACGTGTCCTGGGCTGACATTCCCGTTCTTGGAGGCATTGCGCCCCTGAGATTCCTGTCCAAGGCGGAGGTGGCGCGCTGGCCCGTTATTGGCTGGCTGGCAACCCAGGCAGGCACGCTGTTCATCCAGCGGGGGAGCGGCCGTGCCGGAGAAAGCTGCCGGGAAATCAGCCGGGCGCTGACGCAGTCCCAGTCGGTCCTGGTCTTTCCGGAGGGCACCACCACGGTCGGGCTGACGGTGCTGCCGTTCCACGGCCGGCTGCTGCAGTCAGCCATCGACAGCGGCGTCATGATTCAACCGGTCACCATCGGCTATCGCCGGGCCGGGCAGCCTGACCACCTGGCCCCGTTTGTGGGCGACGATGACTTTCAACGCCATTTGTTGCGCCTGCTGAGACAGCCGGCGGTGTCGGTGTCCGTGCTATTCCACGAGCCCGTGGCGGTCTGTCCGGACACTGACCTTCGACAGCTGTGTACGTCCCTGCAGGCAACGGTTGGCGACGGGCTGAGCCGGATTCACCGACCCGGGTCTGCGGCGGCCAGTTCCTCGTCGGTGGCTTCCCTGACCTGAACAATTTCGAGGTCGAAGTAGAGCGTAAAACCGGCCAGCGGGTGGTTGGCATCTACCCGCACCAGCTTTCCATCGATCCCCACCACCTGAACAATCTGCGCCTCGGCACCGGTATTGGTCTGAAACTTCATCCCGACCCGGAGATCCTCGACGCCCTCGAAAGCGGATCGCGGTACTTTTCGCACCAGCTCGGGGTCGTGCTCACCGTAGGCCATTTCGGGTGGCACGGTGACCTCGAGGCAGTCACCGGGCCCTCGCCCCTTCACCGCCTCCTGAATGCCCTGAATGACACTGCCGGAACCCTGCAGGAAGGTCAGGGGCTCGCCACCCTCGGAGGTATCAATCACCTCACCGGCGCGATTCTTCAGGCGATAATGAACGGTATAGACAGCAGGTCGTTGCATCAGTCAGGTGTGTCCTGTAAGTCGATCTGGCGCAGGCCGTGGACCAGCAGTCGTTGATCCAGACGGTCCCGCAGACGGGTAGGCTGTTCCAGCCCCATTCGCGCCAGCAGGGGTTGCAGTGAATCTTCAGCGGCTGGCGCCCGCAGGGCCGACCAGATGGTCTTCAGTTTACCACGGCGCGTTGCCGTCGCGGCTTTGAGTCCGGTCAGGGCCTTGCCAAGGGCCAGCTCGGTGTCGGTGAAGTCGCAGCCAAACGGAAAACGCGGGAACAGATCCGCACCGGCGCCTGCCACCACACGGTTTACCGCCTCCGGCGTATTCCCCAGCCATGCCGCCGGCAGGCGGAAATCGGCGGCGACCTTGCCGGCACGCTGGGCCTGCCTGAGCAGATCAGGCTGGAACCGGGAGTCCGCTATCCGGATCAGTGCCAGGTACACAGACTCATCCGACTGACTGCGCAGATCGGCAATGCCGTATTCGGTAATCACGATATCCCGCAAATGCCGCGGAATCGTGCAATGGCCGTAGCTGAAGACAATGTTGGAGACGGTTTTTCCGCCCGACTCGCGGGTGCTTCGCAAGGTCAAAATGGAGTGGGCATCGGGTAGCTCGTGCGCCATGGCGACAAAATTGTACTGCCCCCCGACACCGCTCACCACCCGACCGTCATCCAGACCGTCCGAAACAGCGGCGCCGGCCAGTGTGTACATCATGGTCGAGTTCACAAACCGGCTGGCCCGCCGCTGGGCCACCTTCAGTTTCTGATCGCCAAAACGGTGGTCATACAGGTGATTGATGAAATTGACGCTGGTCATGCACAACTGCGACTGCTGCTCTGGCGTAAGATCCCTCAGCGACTGATAAAAATCCGCAGGGCCCAGATAAAATCCTCCGTGCATCAGTACGCCACCTTTCAGACGGTCTCCCAGTGCCAGCACTTCCAGACGCTCACGAGCCTCTGGCTGGTCCAGGTCAGGCTCCAGGGTCTGCTCGTTGACCACCAGCCGACCGCCGCGGAACGTAACCCGATCATTGAGAATGCCGTAGCGTTTGAGCCATTTCACATCGCGGGCCCGCAGCGGCGAGTCAATCCACTCCTCCTCCCGCAAGGTATCGAGAGTGGCCAGGGTAACGTCCGGCCCGATCCGCCCGTCGTTGATCAGGGTCTGCAGACCGACGTGATCGTAAACGCTGCGCCTGAGCACCCCCGCCTTCCACAGGTGCAAGAAGCCATCCACCAGCATTTCGCTGCAACCGTACAATCCTTCCTGAAACGTCCCCACGCCCCCGCTGCGTGTGGTCACCGGAAAGCGCGCCGCCACATCGAGAGTTTCATACACCCGTCTCCAGGCCTCGTTCTGTTTGTGCCGCAGGATCGTGCTGTGCACCAGCGCGGCACCGAGTGAGCCGATGCCCACCTGCAAGGTGCCGCCATCCCGGAGCATCGCACTGGCGTAAAACCCGATCAGGTGGTCCGCCGGACTGATCGACATTTGCGGAACAGAAAACAGCGGATAGTCGTCCTGCGGCCTCGCCAGCACGACGTCGAACGTACTGCTGGCAACCGCCGCATCGCATCCCAGGTAAGGCAGGGACTGGTTGAGCTCGGCGACAAACGCCATCGGCCGGCCGGCATCCTCCGCGGCCCGCATCGCCGGAATCAGGTCCAGCGTCAGGTCGGGATTGCAGCTGAGGCTGACCGTATCCTCGGCGCCGTCGGGCGCAGGCGCGACCATCTGCGCGATGACATTGACCCCCTGGGCAAGCAGGTCCCGGACCGCGTGCGTGTAATTACTGCAGACATAATTCTGCTGCTGGGTGGCATTGTTCAGAAAACTGCCGGCCTTGAAAAAAAACTCGGACACCTGAACGTTGTCCGGCAGCTTGCCAGCCGCCACTGCGGCCGCGTATTCAAGCTCTGGAATATCACCGTAAAGACGCTCCGTGAACGGCTCGAGAAAACGTCGCTCGAGCGATGACTTGCCTCTCGGCGCCAGCATGGAAATGGCAGTCACGATACGAAGCTGAAGGCTGGGATCCTGGCAGGCACGGCGATAGAGCGCATTCACAACCCGAATGGGTTTGCCCAGACCCAGCGGCAACCCAACGGTAATGTCCCGACCCACTTTAGCGATAATCGCATCCACACAGGACTCAGGATCGGATAAGCGTGACGGGGATTCCGGCAACATGAACAACACTCCTTTGATGTAGGGCCGCAAAACGGGCGTCAGACGCCAGACACAGGAATGATGATCACACGGGAAGACGAGTCAGACAACGAGATAAACGGGAATTACACGGGTGAAAACAGGATCGTAGGGCCGTCGATGCGCCAGTTCCTCCGGCCACCTGGCCGGTCAGTCGAGCGCGCGACCTGTCAGAATTTCCACTTCAGGTTCAGGCAGGCACCTTCGTTGATCAGCGCGATGCCGTGGTCCGGAATGGCGGCTTCAGAGGCGTAGTGATGATCGTCTTTCTGGCGACTGCTCAGGCGCCAGCTGAGCAGACGTGAACCCAGGGTCGTGAGCTGCTCGGCGTCACGGCGCTCGAAATCACCGGACATTCGGTCCTGCAACTCGTAGAGATCTTCGGGGAACTGGTCAGCCGCGACAACCGGTCGCTCAGCCGCATCCGCACGGACGACGAACGCCACCATGTTCAGAAACAGCAATGCGAGAAAGAGTCGAATAATCATAGTTGCCTGGCCATAAACTGGTTGCGAAGTTTATTGAATGCTCAGGCTAAAGTCTAATAGATGCACCGAATCTGACTGTGAAATGCGGCACATTTCGATCGGTTTTTTGTCACTGGATCAGTGGGGTTATGTCAATTTTTGGTCGGTTTTTGTAACAGAGCGTGTCAGGAGCCCGGGCCCCTGACACGGGATGGCGACCTCACGGGCAGGGAAAGGTGAACTCTGCGTGCAGGGACTCCAGTGATTTCAGCAGCTCATCGCTGAGCTCAACCCGAGCTGAGCCAATGTTCTCACGCAACTGGTCCAGGCTGGTTGCCCCAATGATGTTGCTGGTCACGAAATCACGGCTGTTCACGTAGGCCAATGCCAGTTCGACCGGCGTCAGACCGTGCGCCTTTGCCAGATCGACGTAGGCCTGGGTCGCCGCTTCGCCCCGGTCGCTGGTGTAGCGGCTGAACCGCGAGAACAGCGTCATGCGGGCACCTTCGGGTCGCTGCCCGCCCTGGTATTTGCCGGACAGCATGCCGAAAGCCAGCGGCGAATACGCCAGCAGACCGACCTGTTCACGGTGGGCAATTTCCGCCAGACCGACCTCAAACGAGCGGTTCAGCAGATTATAGGGATTCTGGATACTGGCGACACGCGGCCAGGCCTTCTCCCCGGCGAGCCTGAGATACTCCATGGTCCCCCAGGGCGTTTCGTTGGAGAGACCGATGTGGCGAATCTTGCCTTCCTGAACCAGCTCATGCAAAGCACCCAGGGTCTCCTCAATCGGCGTTGACTGTTCCGCCGGGTTGTGACGATAGCCGAGTTGACCGAAGAAATTGGTGCTGCGGTCAGGCCAGTGAACCTGGTAGAGGTCGATGTAGTCCGTCTGCAGGCGCTTGAGACTGGCCTCGCAGGCTTCTCTGATGTGCTGGCGGGTCAGGCGGGGGCCGTTGCGAAGGTACGTCAGGCCGTTGCCGGGGCCGGCTACCTTGGAAGCGATGACCAGGTCGTCCCGACGTCCCCGGCGGGCCAGCCAGTTGCCAAGGTAGGTCTCGGTCAGGCCCTGGGTCTCGGCTTTTGGCGGTACCGGGTACATTTCTGCGGCGTCAATGAAATTGATGCCCTCGGCCGTCGCCAGATCCAATTGCTCAAACGCTTCCTGCTCGGTGTTCTGCTGACCCCAGGTCATGGTACCAAGGCAAATCAGCGAGACGTCGATATCAGTGCGCCCCAGTTTACGTGTCTGCATGCTTCCTCCGAATGGGATGAGTGGCTTCTGATTACGATCCGAAGTCCCTGCCGGACCTGCTCTGCCGTTTCCGGCGGTAAAGATCACCCTTCAACGGATTGTCACGGAACCGTCTTTTGACTGTCACACGGGATTTCCATAGTGAATACAGGATATCCGCGTGACCGGACCCGGGTGCCGGGCGATCCCACCGGACCGCTACATTACCCCGATACGCCGGCCTCATCCAGCAAAGGAACGCACAGGATGGCCACCATGACAGAGACCAGCGGACTTATGCCGAGCAACCAGCACATCACCATCGTGACCGAAACCTTTGACCCGGAGATCAACGGTGTCGCCAGTACGTTGCGGCATTTGTGCCAGGGCCTGATGCAACGGGGCCACCAGGTGACGGTAATCCGGCCACGCCAGCGCCACGAAGCGTCCGGGGCCATTGCGGGCGCGGGCGATGCGCTTTTTTCAAACGAATACATCGTCGCCGGCCTGCCCCTGCCCGGTTACTCCGACCTGCGCATTGGCTTTGCCCGGCCCAGCACACTGGTGCGACTCTGGCAGCACCAGCGACCGGATGCGCTCTACGTCGCGACCCAGGGCCCCCTGGGCTGGGCTGCGGTCAGCGCTGCACGGCGGCTGCAGTTGCCGGTGACGTCCGGCTTTCATACCAATTTTCACCGATACAGCCGCTACTACGGGGCCGGTTTTCTCGAGCGACTGCTCTGCCTCTACGGCCGGTGGTTTCACAACCGGACCAGCCGCACGTTGGTACCGACCCGGGCCATGCAGCGGCAGCTTGAAGATATGGGCGTGACGGAAACCGGACTCTGGAGCCGGGGCGTCGACTGCCGACGGTTCGATCCCGGTCGGCGGGATACGGATCTCCGCAAAACCTGGGGGCTCGGCAACGATGATCGTGCGGTTCTGTATGTGGGGCGTCTCGCATCGGAGAAAAACCTCCAGATGGTGGTGACCTGCTTCGAGCGGCTACGTAGCCTGCATCCCAGGGCCCGGCTGGTGTTGGTGGGCGACGGTCCGTTGAAAAAACGACTCAGCCAGCGCCATCCGGACTACGTCTTCTGCGGTACCCAGCGCGGCAGCGCCCTGGCCCGTCACTACGCCTCAGGTGATATTTTCCTGTTTCCCAGCAAGACGGACACTTTTGGCAATGTGGTGACCGAAGCCATGGCGAGCGGGCTGGCGGTTGTCGCCTTCGACGATGCCGCCGCCAGTGAACACATCCGTCATGAGGAAAACGGCATGAAAGCGCCGCTGGACGACAACGATGCCTTCATTGATGCCGCCCTGAAACTGGCCGACCAGCCCACGCTGCTGGGCCGCGTGCGCAGCCAGGCCCGACGCGACGCACTGGACCTGCACTGGAACCGTCTGATTGAGCAGTTTACCCATCTGATTTTCAACGCCCCCCAGAGGACTCGCAACCATGGCATCAAGCAAGGTATCTCGCTTCTTTGACCGGGTCGATCAACGGGAATTCGCGGCCTGTCAGGTCATCAATCGCAGCCTGCGGTATCGGCCGGTCCAGGGATATTTCCGGGTCATCAGCCGGCTGGGCGACGGCTGGCTCTGGTACGGGCTGATTCTGGCACTGCCGCTCATTCATCCCTCACAGGGTCTGGCCATTGCCCTGCTGATGGTGACTGCGGGCATGCTGTGCACGTTGATCTATAAGGGGTTGAAACGCCGGCTGGTGCGCGAGCGGCCGTTCATTTCATTTCCCTCAATCAACTGCGGTACGCCGCCGCTGGACCGCTACAGTTTTCCGTCCGGCCACACCCTGCACGCCGTCTGTTTTACGAC